>CALXKD010000033.1 GCA_944388795.1 uncultured Clostridia bacterium | reverse complement strand
GATGATGCACCAGTATTGTTATCAATAGAAACAGGACAACAAAGAATCTATTTTGTATTAGGATTAACAACATTAGGCGTTTTAGCAGGAGGATTGGTATTCATTAAAAAGTTTGTTATATAAAAAAATAAAAGGGGTAAAATATAGAAAATAGGACATAAAAAGATGTCCTATTTTATTCTTTAAATTTCTTTACAATTAAATATTGGTATGGTATAATTTTCCATGAAAAGGACTAGAGAGGTGAAATGTATGAATCAAATCTTAGCAACTAGTAATGCGACAACTAAGACAAAAACAAAGAAAAATAAAAGAACTGGACCAGCCGATATAAAAACAGTTGTTAGAGTTTTTGCAATAACAATGCTTATATTTGGTGTTTTTATGATTGGAACAGGTTCTTATGCAATATATAAAGATAATGAGGCTAAGAATTCGGCAACTACAAAACCAGTAATAACGGAAACACTTAATGAAGATGGAACAGCAGTAACATTATCAGTAACACATGATAAGGCTATAGATAGGATAGAATATAGTTGGAATAATGGTGAAGTTCAAACAATTACTGGAAATGGAAGAAGAAATATAGAAGTAGATATAGAAATACCAGGAGGAACAAATACTTTAAATGTAAAGGCTATTGACGTACAAGGTCAAGAAATTTCTACAGATAAGAAATATACAATAGATGATATTATTAATTTGGCTGTTTCTGGAAGTAAACTAAAAATAACAGCAGAAAACGAAACAGAAATAGCATATATGACATATAGATGGGATGAGGGAGAAGAACAAAGAGTAGATATTAATGCGACAACTGTAGATCAAGAAATCGATATACCAATGGGAGAGCATAATTTAACAGTGATATTAGTAGATGTCAATAATGAAACTATTACGAAAGAGCAAAAAGTAAAAGGTGTTACAAAACCAACAATAGATATTGGTGTGGATGATGCACAAGAATATTATCTAATCACAATCACAGATGAAACTGGATTGGAAAGAATAGAATTTACAATTAGAGGAGAACAAAGAACCGTAACAGTTGAAAATGGAGAAAAAGAGCTAAAATATAAATTACAACTAAATGAGGGTGATCAAAACAGACTAGAAATAACGGCATATAATATTGATGGAATAGCATCTGATACACAAAAGGTTAGTGCAAGTAAATAAATTTAGATATTTCCCTACATATATATTATGTAGGGAGAAATCGAGTAAGGGGAAAAAATGGATAATACTTTTTTTCATATATTAGTCTATTTTGTTATTTATTCATTTTTAGGATGGGGTTTAGAAAGTGTAGTAAGAACAATTTGCGAAAGAAAATTAATTAATACAGGCTTCTTAATAGGGCCATTTTGTCCAATTTATGGATTTGGTGCGATTATTATGATATTATTTTTAAATTCTTTTGAAAATAATGTCATTCTGCTATTTATGATTTCGGTGCTAGTATTGACACTATGGGAATATATAGTAGGTGTACTTTTAGAAAAATTTTTTCATACAAAATATTGGGATTATTCAAATCAAAAATTTAATTATAAAGGAAGAATTTGTCTTACCAATTCAATCGCATGGGGAATATTAGGTGTTTTATTTATAAAATATATCCATCCGTTTATGATACAAATAATAGGACATATTAATTTTATATATGTAGCAATTGCAGCTAGTATGATAGCACTAATATTATTAATAGATGCCATCATTAGCGTTGTAAAAGTTAAAAATATTAAATCTACATTAGAGAAAATAGAAGACATTAATGAACAAATTAAACAAAAATTGTTAGAATTAAAAGATAAGGAAAAAATTTCAGCAAATGATAATTTACAGAAGCTGATAAATAACTTGAAAATAAGAAGAGATAGAACAATAAAACATTTATATAAGAGAGCATATAGATTGAAGAAGGCTTTCCCAGCAATAGATACTAAGGAATTTACAGAAATTCTAAATAAGAAAATAGAATTTAAACATAAAAAAAATAAAAAAGAAAAAAAGGGTGAATAATATGGTTCAAGAAATTTATATTATTGATGATGATGACTCGTCTATCGTTATATTTAGGGAATTATTTAAAAATGATAAAGATTATAAATTTATAAGTGTAAAATCTCAACAAATAGATATTGCCTTAAAAAATATTCCATCCTTAATCATCATTAATGAGGATGCAATTGATAGAGATGTTGTAGGACTTTGTAAACAAATTAGACGAGATGAGGATAACAAAATAACACCAGTTATTGTTGTTTCATCAAATAATGATAAAGAACATAGAATGAAAATATTAAGAGAATCAATAGAATATTATATAAAGAAACCTGTAGATGAAGAATATCTGTATTTTACGGTAAAAAATTTAAATAGATTACTTGCTAATAACAGAAGAGTTAGCCCTCTTACAGGATTACCAGGAAATGTACAGATACATGCAGAATTGAAAAAGAGAATATCTAATAATGAACCATTTTCTGTATTATATCTAGATTTAGATAATTTTAAAGCATATAATGATGTTTATGGATTTGTAAAAGGTGATCAGATTATTGAATTTACAGCTGAAACAATATTAAGAGGTGTACATAGCGATTTGACAGAGGAGGCTTTTGTTGGACATATTGGAGGAGATGACTTTGTAGCCATATTACCATCAACCAATTGTGAAAAAACATGCCAAAATATATTGGCAATGTTTGATAGTCAAGTAAAAAGGTTTTTTACAGAGAAAGATATAGAAAAAGGATATATTGAGGTAGAAAATAGAAAAGGAATTATTGAACAATTTCCATTAACCTCTCTTTCAATAGGTGTAGTTGTTGCAGATCCAGGAAGATTTCATAACATACTTGAAATAGGAGAAGTAGGGGCACAAGTAAAACATGCTGCTAAATCTGTAATGGGAAGTAGTTATGCGGTAGATAGAAGAAAATAATAAAATATAAAAAAGAAACTTGAGAATATACTCAAGTTTTTTTGTTCTAAAAATAAAAGAGGTAAATAAACTAACTATAGTAATCTATATAGTTTAGGAGTTTATTATGACAAAGAATACAATGAAAAGAATGTGTATATTAGTGACAGTAATTGTAATTGGTATAACATATGCACAAGTAAAAAGACAAAATAGGAGTATAGGTGAGGCAGTCCAAGTAACATCATTACCAGTATCAAGAAAGACAGTTATATTAGATGCTGGGCATGGGACACCAGATGAACGGTGCAGAAAGTAAAAATGGAACAACAGAAGCACAAATTAATCTAAAGATTGTCCTAAAAATACAACAATTGTTAGAGCAATCAGCTTGTACAGTCATTCTTACTAGGTCAGATGAAAATGCTATTTATGATTTAGATGCCAAAACATTAAAGCAAAAAAAAGTTTCAGATATTCATAATAGAGTAAAAATTGGTAATGGTTCCTCAGCAGATATATTTGTTTCTATACATTTAAATAAAATATCTGAACAACAATATTATGGATGGCAGACTTTTTTTAATTCAAATAATGAAAAAAGTAAGGACTTAGCAGAACAAATACAAGCAAATTTGAATGAAGCAATACAAAAAGAAAATAAGAGGATATCTATGAAATTGAATACAGTTTATTTAATGAAACATGTAGAAATACCTATTAGTATTGTAGAATGCGGATTCCTTTCAAATCCACAAGAAGAAAAAGAATTGTTACAAGATAGCTATCAAGATAGATTAGCCTGGGGAATATATAATGGGATTATAAATTATTTTCAAGAAATGGAAGAAAATAAAAAAGAAGGGGAATAAATAGACAAAGAGGACATATATATTAAATGATAGGAGGATATCTATGTTTGTCATATTTAATAAACAAAAAATATATACATATTTAATATCAATTGTTACCGTTATTTTGTTATTTTGTATAGCAGGAACCATAACAAATGGAAATGAAGCTATCAGTACCTCCTCTACGAATGAAAAATTATTACCAATATATAATGTAAAAACAGAAGAAAAAAAGGTTGCATTAACCATGAATTGTGCATGGAATGCAAATGATATAGATAGTATTTTAAAAATATTAGAAGAAAATAATGTAAAAATAACATTTTTTATGGTAGGAGATTGGATAGAAAAATATCCAGAAGAGGTTAAAAAAATCTATGAGGCTGGTCATGAAATTGGTTCACACAGTGATACACATCCACATGTAAATAATTTAAGTTATGAAGAAAATATAGAAGAAATTGAAAAAAGTAATGATAAAATTGAAAAAATCACGGGAAGTAGGACGAATCTGTATAGAACCCCTTATGGAGAATATAATACAACTGTATTACAAGCTGCACAAGATAAAGGCTACTATACCATTCAATGGAATTTAGATACCTTAGACTATACAGGTCTTACGGGAAATGAAATGTGGAATAGGATAAAGGATAAACTGGGACCAGGAGATATCATATTAATGCATAATGGTACAGAACATACAGCAGATAGTTTAGGAATGTTATTAAAAAATATTAAAGAAAAAGGATTGGAAGTAACAAAAATATCAGAATTAATCTATAAAGATAATTATACAATAGATGTTAATGGTACTCAAAAAAATAATTAATTTATGTATAAAATTGAAAATACTGGGAAAAATGAGTATATATTTTTTAGGAGATACATGGAAATGCATTTTATTGGTATTTTTGCAAATCATTCAGAATTTGAAATCATAAAACAAAATATAATGAAGCGCATAAAAGGAAAAAAATTAGAAATTCTTAATATAAACTCTAAAAATATAGAAAATATGAAAAATATAGTATTTGAAACGATTGTATTATGTGGTAAAGCCAATATTAAGGATATTTATAACAATATATTAACTAAAATTTGTAATCATTGTAAATATATCATCATGAATACAGATAGTTATAATGATACAAAAATAGTATTTAATACAAAAGTAAATTGTATAACATATGGACTTAATCAAAAATCAACAATTACGATTTCTAGTGTGCAGGAAGAAAAGGCTATTTTGTATATACAAAGAAATATAAAAAATATAGAAGAAAAAGAAATAGAGATGGGGGAGTTTAGTATAAATTTAGAAGATTATAAACAGATTTCTATAGAAACAATATTGGCAATATTTACAATTTTTCTAATATACAATTCAAAAAATGATTGAAAAATAAGGATTTTTTACAAAAATATTACAAATTTAACTTTTTATGTAGACAAAACCCGGAAAATGTTGTATAATAAGTAATGTAAGTTAACATGCAAAGAAATACAATTGATAAATAAATTTAAGGAGGAAAATAAATTGGATACAAATTATTTAGAAAACAACTATTTAACATTAGTTGGAAAGGTTACAGGAGAAAAAAAATTTAGTCATGAAATATATGGGGAAAGATTCTATATTTTTAATTTAGAAATACCTCGTTTAAGTGGTGTAGCAGATATTATACCAATTACTATTTCAGAAAGACTAATTAATGAAGATACATTAACTGAAGGACAAAAATTATTAGTAAAAGGTCAATTTAGATCATATAATAGTTATGAAAGTGAAAAAAATAGGTTAATTTTAACAGTATTCGCTAAAGATATTAAAGTGATATCTGAAGAAGAACAAAGCGAAGAAGAAAATGAAATGACAAAAAAAGATGTCATTACCAATGAGGTGGTTTTAATTGGGTACATTTGTAAAAAACCAATTTATAGACAAACACCATTTGGTAGAGAAATTGCAGACATATTACTTGCAGTAAATAGAGCATATAACAAATCAGACTATATTCCATGTATAGCTTGGGGAAGAAATGCAAGATTTTGTCAAAATCTTGAAGTAGGTTCTCAAATAAAACTAATTGGTAGAGTACAATCAAGAACTTATGAAAAGAAACATGAAGATGGAAGTGTTGAAACAAGAGTGGCTTATGAAGTTTCTGTAGGAAGTTTAGAAGTGATTGAAGAAAATGATAATGAAAATGCAGTTGAAACAGAAAATCAAGAAGCTGTATAGATAAATTAAAAAATAAAAGTGGGATTACATGAATTTGTAATCTTATTTTTTGTCATAATAGTAGGGTTTATGAAGGTAAAAAGTGAAAATTAGAAGAACTGTCATCATATTTATAATAAAAAGTTTGAAAAGTCTAGTCTTTCCAAACTTTTTTTGATATAATTTCTAAGAGTATTTTTATTGGAGGAAAAGAAATGTTTAAACGAAAAGAGAAAAACGAACAGACAGAAAATAAGAAGGGGAAGTTTCCGTCTAAAATTATTTTTGGAATATTGGCAATCATATTAATTGCTATATTTTGTGTTGCTATGACACCAGTAACCTTACAAAATGATACATTTTATACTATAAAAATAGGAGAGCAAATAACAAAAACAGGAATTGATATGCAAGATCATTTTTCATGGCATGAGGATTTAGCATATACATATCCACATTGGTTATATGATTTAATAACATATTATATATATACAGCCTTTGGTATGACAGGAATTTATGTGACCACTTGTATATTATCAGCACTTTTAGGAATTTCATTATATATAGTGAATACAAAAATAGCTAAAAACCAATTGGTTTCATTTATATTAACCGCTGTAGTAATTTATATATTAAGAGGATATATTGCTGCTAGAGCACAATTAGTTACATTTATTTTATTTGTATGGATTATTTATTTTATAGAAATGTTTTTGAAAAATAAAAAAATTCGATATGCAGTTGGATTAGTATTAATTTCAACATTGATTGCAAATTTACATGCGGCAGTTTGGCCATTTATATTTGTTTTATTCTTGCCATATATAGGAGAATATGTAATCGCTGCATTAGCAGATACTGTCATATATAGAAAAATATATATAAAAATATTAGATATTGCAATAAACATATTCACAAAATCAGAAAAATATGTGGATAAAAAACAGAAATTAGAGGAAAAACGACAAAATATTATAGATAAAAATGAAAGAATAAAAATAAAACGAGAAGAGGATTTAAAAAATCCATATAAAATTAAATTAACAAAAAATCCGAATGTAAAATGGTTAATAGTAGTGATGATTATATGTGCATTTACAGGATTGTTAACACCTTTAGGAGATACACCATATACCTATTTATATAAAACCATGCAGGGAAATACAACGCAAAACATCAATGAACATTTACCAATGACAATTGTAGATGAAACAGAGGCATTAACAGCAATCGTTTTGATTTTAGCAATTTTAACATTTACAAAAACGAAAATCAAATTGAGCGATTTATTTATGATAGGTGGTTTATGTTATTTAATGTTAGCTTCTAGAAGGCAAGTGACGATGTTTTGTATCATTGGTGTACTAGTGGTAAATAAAATGATATGTGGACTTATGGAATTATATACTAAAAATGGATTGGAAAAGGCCTTTAAAATTGTTACAACAAAAGTAGGATATGTATTAATGATTTGTATCATGCTATTGTTAAGCTACCATTTCTATGAACCAAAAATAGATGATGATTATATAGACAAATCTGCATATCCAGTTCAAGCATGTGATTATATATTGGAAAATATAGATTTAGAAACAGCTAGATTTTATAATGAATATAATTATGGTAGTTATATGATTTATAGAGGAATACCAGTATTTATTGATTCTAGAGCAGATTTATATGCACCAGAATTTAGTGGTAAAGAAGAGGACATATTTAGTGATTTTATAGACACATCTAGCATAGGAAAATTTTATGAAGATGTATTTAAAAAATATGATATAACACATGTGATTACTTATAAAAATTCAAAAATGAACATGATTATTAAAGAAACAAATGATCCAAATTATAAAGAATTATATGAGGATAGTTATTTTACAGTATACGAAAGACTAAGTGTATAAAAGAATATGAGAGGTATTTATGAAAAAAGAGGAAAAAAAGCAATTAAAAAAGTTATATGTAAGTATATTCATCATTGTCTTTTTCATTATACTAATAGATCAAATATCAAAAATATTAGTGATACATTATGGTGAAATAACACTAATATCTAATACATTGATATTAAAAGCAACAGATTTTAATAACGGAGTATATAATGAAACGTCAAGAGCTGTAACCATATTAACCAATTTAGTGATTTTATTTATTATTTTTGGAATTATAAAAAGTAATAATCAGTTTATTACAAAAAACACAAAAATATTGTTGAGTTTTGCTTTAGCAGGTGGAATTAGTAATATGATTGATCGAATATGTAGAGGAAATGTAGTAGAATTTATTAATTTTTCGAACCTTCCAGCACTCAATATAGCAGATATTTGTATTGCCATTGGTTGGATATCATTTGTTGCCATATTTGCTTGTTTTTCAACAAAAGAGTTGTCTAAAAAGAAAACAGAAGAAATTGATGAACAAAAAGCAGAAAAGAAATAGAAAAAGTATTGGCATAAAGGAGATAAATTGAAAGGATAGGAAATAAATGAAGTATTTTGAAGTAGAAAGTGATAGCAAAAGAATAGATGCGTATTTATCAGAAAAGCTTGAAGATACATCAAGAGTAGCTATACAAAGATTAGTAACCAATGGAAAAGTGTTGGTAAATGGTAAAACTGTAAAAGCATCATATAAAGTACAAGCAGGAGATAAAATAGAAGTAGAGGAAGAAGTTCCAGTAGAGATATCTTTAAAAGCACAAAATATTCCTTTAGATATTATTTATGAGGATAAAGATATTATTGTTGTAAATAAACCAAAGGGAATGGTGGTTCACCCTGCAAATGGAAACCCAGATGGAACATTGGTAAATGCTATTATGGCAATTTGTAAAGATTCTTTATCAGGAATTGGAGGAGAAATTAGACCAGGAATTGTACATAGATTAGATAAAGATACATCAGGGATTATTATCATTGCCAAAAATGATAAAGCACATATAAACTTGAGTGAACAAATAAAGGAGCATACAGTAAAAAAGACATATATTGCTTTAGTAAGAGGGCTTGTGAAAGAAAATGAAGCAACGATCAATATGCCAATTGGAAGAAGTGAAAAAGATAGAAAAAAGATGGCAGTTACCAAAAAAGGAAAAGAAGCGATTACCCATTTTAAAGTGTTAGAAAGATATGATAAATATACATTATTACAAGTGAATATAGAAACAGGAAGAACTCATCAAATTAGAGTACATCTATCACAAATTGGATATCCTATTGTAGGAGATGAGGTATATTCAAATGGAAAAAATGAGTGGAATGTAAAAGGACAATGCTTACATGCAAAAAGCTTAGAATTTATACATCCGGTAACAGGAGAAAAGATGTATTTAGAAGCAGAATTGCCTCAATATTTCAAGAATATTTTAGAAGATTTAGAAAGCAGAAAAAGAATATAAGGATGGAGGAAGGATATGCAAGAACTTAGTGAACAACAATTACAAGTGTCAGATAGGAAAGATATAGAAGGTGTAACGGAAAAATATCTCCAACCTATATTAGAAGTATTAGATAGAAAAAATATAAAAGGGGTAAGGCTATTAAAACAAGGTAATAGAGTGATGCTTTTAATAGACAAAAGTCAATTAAATAGTATGAACACAGATATATTACATGCTATGAATATGGTATATCCCAATCATGTAGTTTGCATTGAGAATATAGAAAATCCATTTGATTACGAAGAATTATATGAAGATATACCATCAAAAAGGAATAAGAAAGTAAGACCGTATCAGATATTTAATGAACACTGGGCAACAGATACGAGTAGTTACAGAGAATACTATAAACGTTATCCATTTGCTGGAATAGAATTAGATACTAGAAAATTAGCACCAGTTATGCAATTAGGATATTTTTTAGAATTTGTAAATACATTACAAACGCAAAATCCATTAGAACAAGAAGAGATAGAAATCAGAAAAGGTGTAGAGGTATATTCGCCAGAAACTTTGAGAAGATATGATGAATATATTAAGCAAGGATGTCCTGATAAACAAGGAATAAGTCTTTGGATAATATATAATGAAGCCATTCAAGATGATGTATCTAATGGATTAGAATTAAAAGGAGATCCCTATTTTAATAGAGAAGTTAGAATGTATTTTAATGTGGACAAGGGGATTACACGAAAACTTAGAATGGGACTTTCACCAGGAAGAATGAAAATGAATGTAGATAATTATATTGCAAGTAAACAGCATAAATCCAATGAGGGACATAGTACACAAGGGGATGATATATTCGAAGCATCTGAAATACCAGAATCACCATCTATACCTGGAATACCAGAATTGTAATATAGAAGAAGAAAGGAGAATGGTTTTTGGAGGAAATACGATTACAAAAATATCTAGCAGAAGCAGGAATTGCCTCAAGAAGAAAAGCAGAGGAGCTAATCTTACAAGGAAAAGTTCAAGTAAATGGAAAAGTGGTAACAGAATTGGGAACAAAAGTAGAGCCTGGAAAAGATAAAGTGACATATGAGAATAAAATTGTACAAATTAAAGATAAGAAAATATATATTTTATTAAATAAACCGATTGGATATGTAACCACTGTAAAAGATCAATTTGACCGTGATTCTGTTTTAGACTTAGTAAAAGTAAAAGAAAGATTAGTGCCAGTAGGAAGATTAGATATGTATACATCAGGGGCTTTAATCCTTACAAATGATGGGGATTTTGTATACAAGGTGACACATCCAAAACATGAAATCCATAAAACGTATACGGTTACTTTAAAAGGAATGGTTAGTAAAGAAAATGTAGAAGCTTTAAGAACAGGTGTGGATATTGGAGGATATATGACAAAACCTGCAAGAGTAAAGATATTAAAAATAGATGAAGAAAAACAGATAACAAGATTAGAAATTATTATACATGAAGGAAAAAATAGACAAGTAAGAAGAATGTGTGAAGCCATTGGACATAAAGTATTAGCTTTACATAGAAGTGCGATTGCAGGAATTGGTGTAAAGGATATAGCACTTGGAAAATGGAGATATTTGTCGAAAGAAGAAGTAAAAGAAATATTACAGGATTAAAACACAAGATTTACTTGTGTTTTTCTGTATTTTGTGATTTAATATACCTAATTTTAATTTATATATTTTATTCTAATTTTTAAAATCAAAAAATTTCCAAGAAGTACTTTAAAATTTGTTTCATAAGGAGGTGATAACGTCATATATCAGTTTACATATAGAAATTATATTCAATGCATCCACAATATTAAACAAAAAGATTATCTAGATTTACAGGAAGAAAGTGAAGCATATGGCATTTCAATAGGAAATTATTTAGACGCAAGATATAAAGAGATAATAGAATATCTATTTAAGGATAAAGAAAGAATTTGCTCGTTTCTTAATGCTTTTTCAAATTGTTATGAAAAAATAGATAAAAAGACATTAAGTTATATAGAATTTTGCAGAGTAAAAAAGGGCATAAGAATTATATACAAACATACGAATAAACAGGTATTTTATATAATTATATATCAAAAAGAAGTGTCACTAAATCTACCGTATTCTATTTTACAAGAATGTATAAAAATTATTCAAAAGTATAAGCAAAAAAATATTAAGAACATTGTTATTATTCCCATAGTGATATATGTTAAAGAGAACTTGTATCATTATGATAAAAACATAAAACAATATTTTCAAATAACAACCTATGATAATCATATACTAGAATTAAAATATAATCTAATGCAATTATCAAAATGTTTAAAACAACCTAAAATGAAAAATACCATATTAGAAGAATTACTATATATACAAAATTAAATAAGCTTAAGTTAGATAGAGATGGACACCATCTCTATTTATTTTACATAAAATATATTAATGACAAAATGAATAACAGATATATCAAAAGATTAGAAAGGAATGAAACTACATGAAAACCATATTAGAAATAAAAGATATTTGTAAAAACTATCAAAGTAAAGAAGGAGAAATCATAGCACTAGATAATATTCATTTTAGAGTAAAAGAAGGAGAGTTTATATCTATTATAGGACCTAGTGGTTGTGGAAAATCTACTTTGTTATCGATTATTAGTGGATTAGAAGAAAAAACAAAAGGAGAAATCTACATAGAGGATAAAAAAGTAGAAGGGATTTCAGAAGAGGTAGGATATATGTTACAAAAAGATTGTTTATTAGAATGGAGAACAATATGGAGTAACAGTATATTAGGCTTAGAACTAAAAGGAAACTTAAATGAAGAAAATAAAGCATATGTAAAAAATTTATTGAAAAAGTATAATTTATATGACTTTAAAAATAAATATCCTTCAGAATTATCAGGAGGAATGAGACAAAGAGTTGCTTTAATTAGAACCTTAGCAACAAAACCGAAAATTTTATTATTGGATGAAGCTTTTTCAGCATTAGACTATCAAACAAGAATCATGGTAACAAATGATATTTATGCTATATTAAGAAAAGAAAAAATGACAGCAATTATTGTCACACATGATATTTCAGAGGCGATTAGTATGGCAGATAGAGTAGTGGTATTAACAAAAAGACCAGGAACCGTAAAGGACATTTATACAATTGATTTTGAAATGGAAAATCGAAATCCTATCAATGTAAGAGAAAGTCCAAAATTTAGTGGATATTTTAATACATTATGGAAGGAGTTGGGAGTGGATGAATAATTCTTTATCACAGGAACGAAAACAATATATCAGGAATAATAAAAAGAGAAAACTACTGGTATTTATAACACAGGTAGCTATATTAATTGGATTTTTAGCTGTATGGGAAATATTGGCTAACAGGAATATAATTGATAGCTTTATCATGAGTCAGCCAAGCAGAATATGGGAAACACTAACCAACTTAGGATCTAATGATTTATTAACACATATTGGTGTTACAGTTTATGAAACTGTTGTAGGATTTTTATTAGGAACGATTTTAGGAACAATGATTGCTATTATGTTATGGTGGTCTAAATTTCTTTCAGATGTATTAGAACCGTATTTAGTTGTATTAAATAGTTTGCCCAAAGTTGCGCTAGGACCTGTTATTATTATATGGGTAGGAGCAGGTACACCAGCTATTATTGTCATGGCGGTTGCGATTTCATTAGTGGTTACTATATTAGAAAATTTAAATGGATTTATAAAGACAGACAAAGATTTGATTAAAATGGCCAAAACATTTAAAGCTAGTAAATTTCAAATATTAACAAAAATTGTTATACCAGCTAATATTTCTACCTTTATCAATTCTTTAAAAGTGAATATTGGACTTTCTTTAGTAGGTGTTATCTCTGGAGAGTTTTTGGTATCAAAAGCAGGATTAGGATATTTGATTGTATATGGAGGGCAAGTATTTAAGTTAGATTTAGTTATGGCAAGTGTGATTGTGCTTGGTGTTGTAGCAGGACTAATGTATTTAGCTGTAGTATTATTAGAAAAAATCATATTGAAATCTAAAAAATTTCAATAATAAAATATGAAAAAGACATAATTTGAATATTGGAAATAAAGAATTATGTCTTTTAATATTAAATAATTGAAAGGAATTAAAAAAATTGATATAATGTTAGTGATTAGTATGAATTTTACATAAATTCGAAAGTAGGTATAAATATGGAGATATTTATTAGTATATTAGTTGGAATAATCATTATTGGAATAATTTTATTTTGTTTTTTAAAAAATACTGTAAAAAAGAATAAAAATGAAGAAAAAGAAATTGGAGTATTGGAAAATATAGATGAAAGTTGTTTTCCAAGGATTCAAATTATAGAAGATGAAAGGAATATTCCATCAGAAAAAAATAAAATTGTAGATAGTGATATAAAAAAGGCTATATCTATTATAGATAATACTATACCAAATGTGGTAATGATAGGAAAAAATATTAGAAATGGTGCTGAATCTTTAAATAAAAATAGAGATTTTTTTTCAGCTGTTAAAAGAGAAACTAAAAATATGATGAGAGTAAAGGGGACAGATGAATGGTATGGTACACAAATGATAGCTAATAAATTTAGTGGACAAACTAAATTTATTAAAGAAAATGAAATGATTAGTCAAGTAGGAAAAGATGCAATTGTCAATGTGACTTTTTCTACGGCATCAATGGTAGTTGGACAATATTATATGAATGAAATTAATAATAAATTAGATGATATACGTGATGAAATAAGTGAAATTACAAATTTTTTGGATTCTGAATATCAAGGAAAATTATTAAAGATTATTTCAAAAATGAAAGAAATAATTGATAATAAAGTTGAAATTTTAAATAATGGTTTTTCAAAAAGTAAAAGATACGAAGAAATTTTAAATTTGGAATCTACTTGTGCAGAATTGTTAGGACAAGCCAACGAAATGATAAGAAATACTATTGCTGAAAATGATATAGATTATAAAAAATATGAAAAAAAAATAAAGGAAATTGATAAATGGTTTTTAAGACAACAAATACTACAAATGTTACTATTAGAAATAGGAAATTTGAGATATATTTTAGCAAATGGAAACGAAACTTCAAAATTAAGTCATATGCAATACAATAATTATTTAGCACAAAGCAATTCTATAAATACAAAATTAAAAGAGTGGCATACTTTAATTAGCAAAAAACTAGGTATAGATATTAAAGCATCAAGAATGAATGGCAAATTTTTTGAAATTAAAAAACATACAATTGGTAAAATAAATGAAAATTGGGCATATCATAAACTCAATAATGAAATAGCAAATTTAATAGAAAGTCAAACAAATATAAAGAAATTCGTACCATACATGAATAGAAAACAAGATGAAGTCATCAAGATACAAAAATATAATGGAGAATACTATAATTTGTTGGAAGAACATACAACTGATGAGTAGTAAAAATAATAAAATAAGGGGAATGTTATGAAAAAAAAATTAGGAGAAATTTTTTTGTTTTCAAAAGATGTTGATTTTAGTAAAATTGAAGATGGTTATGGGAGCAGATATTCAGATGGTAGTGGCTACTTTGATGGAAATGATGGTACGAAAATACAAATGTATTCAGATGGTAGTGGCTATTACGAGGGTGCTGATGGTAGTACAGGGCAAATATATTCGGATGGCAGTGGCTTTTATGAAGGTACTGATGGTAGCAGAGGAAATAGAAATGCAGATGGTAGTGGATATTTTGAGGATGAATATGGAACTACAGAATATTATAATAGTAATCATGCACATGATACTTCTACAAATTCTGAAGATTTTGGACTGATAGAGGGATTAGGATCATTATTACTAGTTTTTACATTAGGAAAATTAAGCAAGAAAATATCAAAAAAAGAAGATTGTGAAGAAGATAATGAGAATTATGACGAAGAAAAAGAAGAGGTAAAGGGGGAAGATGAACAAGAAGAGGAAGAAAAGCATGATGAACAACAGAAAGAGGTAAAAACTCAAAAAACTAGAAAAAAATACAGAACAAAAAAGAAAAAGAATAATGATATAAAAATCTTATTAATATGTTTCGGTTTTATATTTTTATCAATTATAGTGAGTTTTATCATGGAATATATATATTCAACACCAAAAGAGGGAGAAATTAAAATTTCTATCAATGTTAAAGATTATATAGGAGTTAATTATGAGCAAGTCAAAGAAAAATTTGAAGATATGGGATTCACAAATATAAAGTGTGTACCTAATGAAGATCTCATTACAGGTTGGATAAATGAAAATGAATCAACTGATCGAATAACCATTGATAATGATAGTGATTTAAAAAAAGATGAAATATTTCCAGAAGATGCAGAAGTTGTAATAACTTATCATTCTTTTAAAATTAAAGATTAATTTAATAATTTGATTATTTTGAAAGACTATTAGAATGTACTGAACCCAAAAAATTGGACATTTTTTGGTTAGGTATTAGGCAGCTTGGGAATGAACTCTGTATTGTACAG
>CALXKD010000032.1 GCA_944388795.1 uncultured Clostridia bacterium | reverse complement strand
ACAAATGCTTCTGTTAGTTTTCCACCATTACCAAAAGGAACTAATACTTTACTTCCTACTAATATTAGTTCTTCTAATTCCTTTGGTATATTATAATCAAAGGTCCTATTTAGTTTTTTTGCTCCTCTATTGATAATGACTTCTGCTACCATTTACTTCTCCTTTTCTTGACTTTAAGTATATCAAAGTTTCTTTTTTTTAACAAGGATAAATAATGATTTCTTCCATAATATATTTTACATTAATAAAAACTTTTATAATTCACATTTTTTATTAGTACTCATCTGGCATATAAAAAAACCTCTAACATAATATATTTGCAATCAAAGTTACATAATTATATTATTAGAGGTTATTCATATTTTAAATCTTTTAACATTTGTATCATATTATAAATTACTCTACAAATTTTATAGCATCACCTAATTGTCCACTACCAGATCCGTATTGTAAATTTCCTTTTAATGTTACTATTGGTCTTATGCCCATTTCAATAAAATCACCATCGTTTCTATCTGTTCTAGTAACTGTTGTAGAACCAACTTGTAGTCTACTTATCATAAAATATATATTATATATTACAAAATTACTTGAACCATAATATGGCTGCTCTCCTGATATCCAATATAAATTGTCCCACTCATTTGTACCTTTATAATTTCCTTTTAACAATTCTAATAAAACTTCTTTTTCATTTTCTTGCAACTTTATATTTTCTTCAGTAATTAATGGATTCCACATATGATTTTCAATTATTAATGGATTTTCATCTGAAGGTACTCTACCATCAAGCATTTTAAAAACTGTATATTCGCCCCTTGTATTATCAAAAGTATTTACAGAATAATTTGAATAATATGTGAATGTACTTCCATAGTATTTACCTGCATTATTATCTGGTTCTACCCACTCTACGATTTTCTTTATATCTTTTTCATCTATGCTTGTAGCTCTTTCCGCTCCACTTCCATGTCCATATATAGCACATATTTTATCTAATTCATTGTTTGCTTGTTTCCATCCATTTTTTCCATTAAAACATAGTTTATCCCCTGTTAAACCATTTGTGTATAATATGTCTTCGCTAATTATTCTTACATTTCCTTCTTCTGTAACATCCCATACTCTCCATTTAGTATCATTACTAGATTAAATGTATAGTCTTTAACTCCATTTCCAACATCTTCGCTATTAATATTTGCTTCTGAAACATAAGTATTTTCTTCTCCAGGCTCATATTCTATATAATCTCCTATATTAACAATACTACTTAGTTTATTATCTTCTAAAATTCCATCTTGAGTCATAATATATGTGTTTGTGCTATCATTATACTTTATTTTTAATAAACCTGTTCCTCCTGTTACTTCTATATTGTTAGCATTCTCACCATCTGCTATTAACTGATTTTTTAGTTCTTCATCACTTACTGGTGCAGATATATTATCAGCCTGTCTTTTTATAGTGATACTTTGCCAGGCCAAATTTATTTTTTCCTTTTCTTGTGCTTCTATATTTTCTTCTTTCGCCTCACTTGCTCTTGTTAATATTCCATTATCTCCTGTTAAAGTTGCAATGGTTACACCAGCTAAAATTAATAACACAATAATAGTAATAACTAATGCAATAAGTGTAATTCCCTTTTTTCCTCTTAACATTTGTATTTTCCTCCCTCTTTTGTTTAGTATTGATTTTTGATACTATAAATATACCAATAAACTTTAAAAAACGAAATACTTTTGTCTGGTATTTTTAAAGGCGTTTTTATAAAAAGATAGACAAAACATTTAAGAATTGCTAAAAAAGAAAATATGAGTTTTAATAATGTGATTGTTAGTTGCATTCAAAATTCTTTAGATGAAATGGAATTAGATAAATACAAGAACGTCGATATTTATGATGATAAAGAATTAAAAGTTTAAACAAAAAAATAGACTATACGTCTATTTTTTATAATTTTATTATATTTATTCATGTTTTAGATATATTTATTTTTGATATTCCCAAGACATCCAAGCAAAAATTCCTGGTTTCAACTCATCATATATCAATGATATATGATATTTTTCATCTGTAGGAGCTTCTATCAATGTAACTCCTTGCCATCCTCTTCCTATTTGTCCTAACTCTGGAGTGTCACAATCATTTGTACTATATATTACTTTTGCACTTTCCAGACTTTTTCCATTATATCCAGCAATTAAAGCATATCCCGTTAATCCAGTTTCCTGAATAGTATCATTAACCAGTGCTCTACTTACATCTACTGCTACAATATACCCTATATCTCCTTCAATAGAATCAGTTTGTGTATTTACTAAATACTTACAAAAGTATCCTCCTTTTACACCACCTATATCTAAAGTTCTATCATATTCTAAACCTGACAACCATTCATCCATCTCCTGTTCAGTAAAACCATTATCATTGACATATAAATCAGGTATCTCATCTCCTTGATATATATCATAATCTCTTTCTACTGTACCTGTTTCTCTAATTTTATAAAAATAATAATCTCCTGACTTTTCTATTACAATTCTACCTATATTTTTATCTGAAACATAATAATAACCGGCTATATTTTCCGTAAAATTTTCTTTCTCTAATTCTGATTTGACATTTTCCATAGAATTGTTTATAGAAAATTCTTCTTCTGACATATATCGCCCTAATACAGCTATTGATAATTGTTCATATATATTTGCTTCTTCTGTTCTTTCTTTTGCTGTATTGGCTTTCGTTAAAACCCCATTATTTCCTGTTAATGTTGCAATCGTAACTCCTGCTAAAATCAATAACACAATAATCGTGATAACTAGTGCAATAAGTGTAATTCCCTTTCTTTCTTTAAACATTTGTGTTTTTCCTCCTCTTTTGTTTAGTATTGATTTTTCATATTATAAATATACCAATAAAATTTAAAAAATGCAATACTTTTGTCCGGTATTTTTCAAGGCATTTTTGTGCGACAATTAGTAAAATATTTATAACTTTTATTAATTGGAGGAATATATATGTTTGAAATTTCTAAATATAAAAAAAGTAATGTAAAAATTTCTATTCGATTGCCTGAAAATATGAATGAAATGTTGAAAAAAATTGCTAAAAAAGAAAATATGAGCTTTAATAATGTGATTGTTAGCTGTATTCAAAATTCTTTAGATGAAATGGAATTAGATAAATACAAGAACGTCGATATTTATGATGATAAAGAATTAAAAGTTTAAACAAAAAACGAATACTGATATTTATATGTATCAATATTCGTTTTTTTATTTTTAAGTTTTACCTATACAACTATGCAGTTTCTTTTTCTTCACTTTCTGGCACTTGTCTTTTTTTCTTACCTTTTTGCTCTTTTTGCTTATTGTTATTTACCACAATATCTGGCGCTTCATTATCTAAGATTGTTCTCTTTGTGATAATACATTTTTCAATATTTGGATTTGATGGAATATCAAACATGATATCTCTCATTCTTTCCTCAATAATTGAACGCAATCCTCTTGCACCTGTTTTTCTTTCAATTGCTTTATCTACAATTGCACCTAATGCCTCTTCTTCAAATATTAATTCCACACCATCAATTTCAAATAATTTTTGATATTGCTTAATTAATGAATTTTTAGGTTCTTTTAAAATTTCTATTAACGCATTTCTATCTAATTCTTGTAATGTTGCAACAATTGGTAATCTTCCTATAAACTCTGGAATCAAACCAAATTTTAATAAATCTTGTGGTAATAATTCTTTGAAAACTTCATATTGGCTGATTTCTTTTGCGCTTTCTATTTTAGAACCAAATCCAATAGATTTCTTTCCTGTTCTATCTTTTATGATATTTTCTAATCCTTCAAATGCCCCTCCACAAATAATTAATATATTTTCTGTATTAATTTGGATTAGTTCTTGATTTGGATGTTTTCTTCCTCCTTGTGGTGGTACTGATGCAATGGTTCCTTCAATAATTTTTAATAAAGCTTGTTGCACACCTTCTCCACTAACATCTCTTGTAATTGATGGATTTTCTGATTTTCTAGTAATTTTATCGATTTCATCTATATAGATAATACCTTTTTCTGCTTTTTGTACATCTCCATCTGCGGCTTGAATTAATTTTAATAAGATATTTTCAACATCTTCACCAACATATCCAGCCTCTGTAAGTGTTGTCGCATCTGCAATTGCAAATGGTACATCTAGAATTCTTGCTAAAGTTCTTGCAAGTAAAGTTTTTCCGCAACCTGTTGGTCCTAAAAGTAAGATATTACTTTTTTGAATTTCTACATCATCATCTTTTGTTGTTGCCTCCTCATGTGCAATTCTTTTATAATGATTATATACTGCAACTGATAATGTCTTTTTGGCATCCTCTTGCCCAATCACATAATCATCTAATACTGCCTTTATTTCTCTTGGACTAGGAATTTCATTTAATTCATTTAATGTATATCCTGCCTTATCATCATCATATAGTTCTGATTCTATAATACTATTACATAAATCTACACATTCGTCACAAATGTAAACACCTGGACCTGCTACGATTTTTCTAACATTTTCTTGTGCCTTACCACAAAATGAACATCTTACACTTTTTGGTACATCATTTTTTGCCATTTTATTCTCTCCTTAAATTTAAAATCTTTTATATTATATTAATTTTTATAATTATTATACACTAATTATTTTATATTCATTTAAAAAGATTTTATATATTATTTTCTTTTGTCCATAATTCCATCAATCAATCCATATTGTAAAGCTTCTTCTGCTGTCATGTAATTATCTCTTTCTGTATCTTTTTGGATTTGTTCAACAGTTTGACCTGTTCTTTCACTTAAGAATTTATTTAATTTTTCTCTTGTTTTTACTAAGTGATCTGCATGGATTTTAATTTCTGTTGCTTGACCTGAAAGTCCTCCACCACCGATTAATGGTTGGTGAATTAAGATTTCTGCATTTGGTGTTGCAAATCTCTTTCCTTTTTCTCCAGCTGCTAGTAGTGCTGCTCCCATACTAGCTGCCATTCCTATACAGATTGTTGATACAGGACATTTTATATAATTCATTGTATCAATAATTCCCATTCCATCTGTAATTGAACCACCTGGTGAATTTATATATAAATTGATATCTTTATCTGGATCTTCTGACTCTAAGAATAATAATTGTGCAATCACTAAACTTGCTGTTGTTGCATTTACATCTTCTCCTAAAAAGATAATCCTGTCTTTTAATAATCTAGAGAAAATATCATATGATCTTTCTCCTTTACTTGTTTGTTCTATAACATAAGGTACTAAACTGTTTTTTTCTAACATAAATAACTTCCTCCTTTAAAATTTTATAAAATATTATTTTTTCACAATATTCTTTAACTTTATTGATTTTGACAATCATAGTTACTATATTCTACCAAAATCTAATTGTCAAAAAAGCTGGGGTTAAAATTTAACTATGACATTTAACACCCCAACTTTTTTTATTTGTTATTCTATTTTATTTTTGCATTTTCTACTAAAAATTCAATTGCCTTTTCTGATTCTAATCCTTGTTTAATATAATTTCTTACATTTTCATTTTTTAAGAATTCTTCATCATTTTCTTTTCCGTAATTTTTAGCCATTTCTTTGATTTTTTCATCAACATCAATTTCTGGTACCTCTATTTTTTCAGCTTTAATAACTGCTTCTAATGCTAAACGAGATTTAATTGCTTCTGTTGCTTGAGGCTCATATTCTTTTTGCATTTCTTCTCTTGTTTTTCCCATCATTTGAAGATATTGGTCTAATTTTAATCCTTGATATGCTAATCTTTGTTCCATATCCTTTAACATATTTTCTGTTTCTGTTTCAATCATTCCTGATGGAATATCCACTTTTACATTTTCACATACTGCTTTGATAACAGCATCTTGTGTTTCATATTTTGCTCTTTCATCATTTTGTTTTTGTTGTTTTTCTTTAATACTTTCTTTTAATTCTTTCAAGGTATCAAATTCACTAACATCTTTTGCAAATTCATCATCTAATTTTGGTAATTCTTTTTTCTTGATTTCATTTACCTTTACTTTAAATGTAGCATCTTTTCCTGCTAAATCTTTTGAAAAATATTCATCTGGGAATTTTACTTTGATATCTTTTTCTTCATCAATTTTCATTCCAATAATTTGATCTTCAAATCCTGGTATAAATGTATTACTTCCGATTTCTAAGTCATGATTTTCTGCTTTTCCACCTTCAAAAGCAACACCATCTACAAATCCTTCAAAATTGATATTAGCAATATCTCCTTTTTCTACTGGTCTATCTTCTACAGATATTAATCTTGAATTATGTTCTTGCATATGTCCTAATTCATGTTCTACATCTTCGTCTGTTACTTTATATTCTATTTTTTTAATTTCTACACCTTTATATTTTCCAAGTTCTGCTTCTGGTTTTGTTTGAAATACTGCTGTAAAAATTAAGTCTTGTCCTTTTCCAATTTGTGTTACATCTATATCTGGTCTACTAACAACCTCTAATTTGTTTTCTTCTACTGCTTTTTCTAATTCCTCTGGAACCACTTCATTAAAAGCATCTTCATAGAATATTTCTTTTCCATAATATTTTTCAACAATATTCATAGGTGCTTTACCTTTTCTAAATCCAGGAATATTAAAATATTTTGCACTTTTAAAATATACTTTTTTAATAGCCTCATCAAATTTTTCAGCTTCTATTGTTACATTTAATTTTACTTCATTTGCGTTTTCTGTTTTTTCTACTTTACATTCCATTCTTATTCAATCCTTTCTTTAATCATATAGCTTAATTATTATACCACATTTTTCCTAATTTGCAAGGATTTTTAAATATTTTTTCAAAAATACTTGTTTTTTTCACACTTTTGTGTTAAACTTGTTAATAGTCAGTTTATTTTAAAAATTAGGAGGTGCAATTAAGAATGGCTAAATGTGCAATATGTGAAAAATCAGTTAATCATGGAAATAAACTTAGCATTACACGTTCTCATATCAGTAAAAGATCACCACGTACATGGAAACCAAATTTAAGAAGTGTTAAAGTTACAGAAAATGGTGAAACAAAGAGAATTTATGTATGTGCTAAATGTTTAAGAGATGGAAAAGTAAAGAGAGCATAAGCTCTTTTTTTGATACATGTTAAGTAGAGTTCAATTAAGCTGTTTTGAACTCTACTTTTATTATTTTTCCTTTCTTAATTTTTTTCTAATTCTTATCTTTAATTCCAAATATTAATTTTACAAAACCTCTCAAGAATTTTGGAACTTTTTTAACTACAATTGTCATCTATGTACCCCTCCTTTATATTAGCATGCTAACCACATAAAACCAACGCATACTACAGCTAAACCTATTATAAATAACCAACCAGTCACTGGAAGTAACAAAACTAATAAAATTCCTAATCCGAGTCCTATCAGACAAATTGCTAATGTCTTTTTAAACAATTTCAACATGTTTATTACCTCCATTCTCTTTTGTATATTATATTCCTTATATGCTTTTATGTTACATTTATGTCAAATACTTTCTTAAATAATTGACTTTTCATTCTTTTTTCTTTAAAATAATGAGAAATAGAAAAATATAAAATAATATGAGGAAGGATTTATATGAATAAAAAAGACGCTATAAAAATGGTAGAAATTTTAAAACAAACTTATCCAGATGCTACTTGTAGCTTAGATTTTGAAACACCTTTTCAAGCAGTTGTTGCTGTTATTCTTTCTGCACAATGTACAGATGAAAGAGTCAATAAAACAACTCCTGCACTTTTTAAGAAGTGTAAAACTGTAGAAGATTTTGCCAATATAGATATAAAAGAACTTGAGGATTTTATACATCCTTGTGGCTTTTTTAAGAATAAAGCAAAAAATATTAAATTATGTGCAAAACAAGTACTAGAAAAGTTTAATGGGCAAGTGCCTAATAATATGCAAGATTTAATAAGTTTAGCAGGTGTTGGTAGAAAAACTGCTAATGTTGTATTGCTAGAAGTTTTTGGTATTGCTGAAGGTATTGCAGTGGATACTCATGCAAAAAGAATTTCTAATTTAGTTGGTTTATCAGATGAAAAGGAACCTGAAAAAATAGAACAAGATCTAATTAAAATTTTTCCAAAAGAATATTTAAAAGATATTAATCATTTATTTGTATGGCACGGTAGAAATACCTGTATTGCCAGAAATCCTAAATGTGATGTTTGTACAATTAATGGTTATTGTAAACATTATAAAAAAAATATACATTCATAAAATAACTTTTTATCATATAATTTATATTTTCAAAAGAAGGAATCCCTATATGAGATTCCTTCTTTACCTAGTTTAATTTCTAGTTTTTGTGTGTTAAGGCAAAAGTTACATTATAACGGATTACCGGCTCCCGGTTTTAATCCGCTTCTTCTTCCTCGCTGTCGTCGTCGTCGCAGTCATCTTCTTCATCTGCGTCGTCGTCTTCTTCCTCGTCTTCGTCATAGTCGCAGTCGTCACAGTCTTCATCCTCAGGCTCTACATAGGTTTCGAAGTCTGTTTCATCAAACAACGTCTGCAATTCCTCCGGCACACTTTCTCCATTTAACCATGCCGCAAATCCTTCTTCTTCTCTATTCGGACACCATACAACATAGTCACCGTATTCATCGGCTTTCAAGTCGGTGTACGGCACTGCATGATACACTTTCTGTTTTTCTTCCTCCGAACAGTCCTCACATTCGAATACAATATACAGATTCTCGGCAGTAGCCGGCACTTCGTTCAGCCGCTCCACATCATATCCATTAATCAACCAGTACGAATTATTAGGGTCTAACGTTTTCACATACTCTTTTGCTGTCATTTTAAATCCTCCTACATTTACAAAATCTTGTTTTTGCAGCCTTACACACATAATTCAGCCATCTAGGTGTATTTAGTATATTACACTTTATGTAAATTGTCAATCATATTTTTTAAATATACTTATGTCATACATTTTTTCATCTTAAGAATATTACTATATTTTGTATATTTATTTATCTTTTTTTACATACTAGTAATAGAGGTGATTTTTTGACAAATATTAATTGTTCACTGAATTGTATTTATCAAAAAGACGGAAAATGTTCATATTCTTGCATAACCCCCAGCGTCTTTTCAACAACTAGTGAATGTGCTTACTTTGTTGATAAATCAGAAGAAGAAACTAGTTCTTAGCAATTAGTTTCTTTTTTTATGCCATTCCCCATTATTGACAAAATAGCTTTTACGTTATATATTTCTATTAGTATTAATTTAAAAGGAGGATATTATGTTAAAAAATAAAATAAAAATGATTGTGTTAATCATTTTACTTATCATTTCTCTATTCACACCTATTGTCAATGCAGAAAATGAAACAACTTCCAATGAAGCTGTTCCGATTAATGAAACTCAAGAAGCAATAACCATAAAAGAAGGAGACGAATATCTATTTCAAGATACTGTAACCATAGACACGCCTATTGATGGTAATTTATTCATTATGGCAAATACAGTTACAATCAATTCTCAGGTTGGAGGAGATGCCTTTATATGTGCCAATACAATTAATATAGAAAATAATGGATATATTTTAAGTAATTTATTTGCTTCTGCCAATACGATTAATATAAGAGGCATTGTGTATAATATCTATTCTATTAGTGATACATTAACAATCGATGGTTTTGTATATAGAGATGTAAAAACTGTTTGTGGTACATTAAATATTAATAGTATGATTGGAAGAGATGTATTTGCTAATTGTACTTCTATTA
Organism: uncultured Clostridia bacterium; assembly: GCA_944388795.1. GTDB lineage: Bacteria > Bacillota > Clostridia > TANB77 > CAG-508 > CAG-269. The sequence goes on along the minus strand of CALXKD010000032.1, from coordinate 6,272 downwards.
ACTTCAAGGAAAAAGCAAATACAGAAGATACACCTAGCGTTGTGTCTTATGGAAGTATTCAAGGAGATTTAAATTATTCTTCTGATGAAGAGATTACAATTCCTGAAGATTCTGTTTCTGGAGAAACACATTTTACTGCATTAAAGAATAATACAGTTAATATTTCAAACTATATCTATTCTTTAGGTGCTATATTAGTATCTGCTATTATTTTATGGTTAATTGGTTTATGGATTTCTCCAAAATTATTACATAATACAAGTCATTCTATAACATTAAAAAAGGTTTTACAGATTATAGGATTAGGAATATTGGTTCCAATTGTTATTACTTTATTATCAATCATTATTTTACTAATTCCTATTACTAGTCAATTTACAATATTCTTACTTTGCATATTGTTTATATTGTTCTTTATCAGTACATCTGTTACAATAATCAATATCAATACCATGATTTGCAACAAATTAAAAATCAAACAAAACTTATACAAATTAGGATTTTTAATTGTTACCACTATTGTATTCTGGCTATTAACCTTAATTCCTTATGCAGGTATGGTTATCTCTCTAATTGCAATCATATGGGGAATTGGTAGTATTTCATACAGTATTTTGATAAAAGAAAAATCTGATGAAAAACATTCAGACTCTGAAGAAAAACAAAAAAAAATTGAAGCTAAACCTGAAAAAGAAAATGTATCTGATGAAATGAAAAAAGATGATGAATCTAATAAAACTAAAAAAGAAGATAAATCTGATAAAACTAAGAAAAATAAAAAACAAAATAAAGAAACAAATAAAAATAAAGATAAAAAATCTAAATAAATATTTCAAAAGAAGGAATCTGCATTACCAGATTCCTTCTTTGCCTAGTTTTAGTCTATGTGTCAAGAAAATAAGATTTATAGATTTCATTTAATGCACCTGATTTAATGCATTTCTTCTCCATATGAATCAGCAAATTCATCACCACTGTATTCCTCTTATTCGTCAAAGTCTTCATATGGCTCAAACTTCGCCAACTCAAACATTGGCTGTAATTTGGGCGGAATACATTCTACACAAATCCCATTATTATATCCAGATTTGCCACTTTTGGGACAACAAGCCCGGAGATCACCATCCTTATCTTTTTTCAAATCTTTATAGTGGATAACATGATATCCTAAATCATCATCACCATTACATTTCGTGCACCTAAATACGATATATACATTATTGGCATTTATTGGTGTCTCATTTATACGTATCCGTGTAATCATACCATGGTTGATTTCCCAATAAGTTTTTTCAGGTTCCTTTACTCTTCCCCTTAAATATTCCAGTTTCTTGACATATTCTTTAGCTTCCATTTTTTCCTCCTACATATACAAAAAAATTGTTCTTGTAGCCGACACACTAAACTCAAATTATCTAGGTGTATATAGTATATTTTATTTTATGTAAATTGTCAATTTAAATAATCAATTCTAAATATTTTTCAATCACTTCTATCTTTAAACTATTTTTATTTCATTTATAAACTTTTATAAATTTTGAAAAAATTAATTTTCAATATCGTTTTATCATTTAAAATTTATACAGCATGATAGATTTACATAAAAATGTCCTAAACAGAAACGTCCCCAATTGGACATTTTAGTTCATCTATAATCACTTTATAATCTACTGCATTTAAAATTGCCGTTCCTGCGACTAAAATATTAGCTCCCGCTTTTTTTACTTCTGGAGCTGTTCTTAAGTTAATACCTCCATCAACTTCTATGTCTATTTCTAAATGATTTTCATCAATATATCTTTTTAATGTTCTTACTTTTTCAGTCATTTCACTTAAATAGGTTTGCCCACCTTTACCTGGCTCCACTGTCATCACTAAACACATATGAATATATGGTAAATATTTATATACCTCTTCTATCTTCGTATTAGGCTTTATAGATATTCCTACTTTACAATTATTTTGTTTTATATAATTTATGATTTCCAATACCTCTTCTTCATTTTTACAAGCTTCTAAATGAAATGTTATGATATTGGGTTCTACTGCACTAAAATCATCTATTGCTTTTTTAATATCCTTTACCATTAAATGCACATCTAATGGTGCGTTTGATATCCTTCTGATATATGATGCATATTCTAACATAGTTTGATATGTATCCTTTTCTACAAACTTACCATCCATGACATCTATATGAAAATAATCGGTCTTAGATGCTTCTAATGCAAAAAATGTTTTTGACTCCTCTCCTTTTTTTACTGAAAGAATTGATGTTGAAACCTCTACCATTTTCTTTCCTCCTTTTCTTTTAATTCTTGATATATTTTGCAAAATCGTTCATATCTTGCTTTATCAATCTCTCCATTTTCTACTGCCTTTTTGATTCCACAATTTTCCTCTTTTATATGAGTACATCCTATAAATTCACAATTTTCTTCATATTGTTTAAACTCTTTAAAATAATGAAATAACGCTTTACTTTCTATTTCTGATATATCAAAAGTTGAAAAGCCTGGTGTATCTGCTATATAGGTATTTTCATCTATTTCATATAATTTAATAGCTGTGGTTGTATTTTTTCCTCTCCTATTTTTCTTACTAATCTCTCCTTCTTGCGTCATATCTCTATTAAATATACCATTAATTAAGGTAGATTTTCCCACACCAGAATTTCCTGAAAAAGCATTCACATTATTTTTTAATATTTCTTTTAACTCATCCATTCCCTTCCTTTGTTTGGCATCTGTTAGTAACACTTTATATCCTATTTTACTATATATTTGTTCTACATTTTCAAATTCCTGTTGTTTATCTAAATCTGTCTTATTTAATACAATAACACTATTAACTCCCACAAATTCTGCAAATGCTAGTTGTTTATCTAACATTAATAAATCTGGCTTTGGATCTTTACTTGAAACAACAAATATAATCTGAGTAATATTAGCAAGTTTCGGTCTTTTTATATATACTTTTCTCTCATAAATCTTTTCAATTACTGCTTTTTTTTCTCTTTCATCTGTAACGGTTATATCCACAATATCCCCAACAACTGGTGTAATTTCATCCTTTTTAAATTTTCCCCTTGCTGTCGTTTCATATATGGCATCTTTTGTTTTTACTCGGTATAAATTTGATATATTTTCTACAATTAATCCTTGCATATTTCCTCCATGTTTGTCTTTTTAGGAATACCTCCTAACAAGACAATTCTTCTTTACTATTATATATAAAAAAAGTCCAATTAGCAATTACTAATTGAACTTTTTAATCTATAAAATATATATTATTTAAATTTTAATTTTTATTTACCATATTAAACTATTTTAATTAAATGTTACAGAATCTTGTGAACCTAAAGTAACTGTTTTGGTTGAACGATATATTTGGCTTCCTGTATTTGGATCTGTAATAGTAACTGTTATTTCTAAAGATTCTCCTTCTTTTCCTGATAAGCTTATTGATGAATATGCTGTTTCATTTTTGTTAACGCCTGTTCTTGTTTCCCCATTAACACTAATATTAACAGTTCTACTTACAGTTGCATCTTCATCATCTTCCGTATATCCTCCTGTTATTTGTTTCAAATTAATGATAACAGATACATTTTTGGTTTCAGCTACTTTATTTACTGTTAAAGTAACAGTAGTTCCTTCATCTACAGTTGTTCCTCCTGTAACACTTTGTTTAGTAACTTTTCCATCATCAGTTGTTGCATCTACATAAGTAACATTTACTTTTAATCCCTGTCCTTCTAATGTACTTCTTGCATTTGCTTCTGTTTGCCCTACCACATTTTGAACTGTAACTTGTTTAATTCCTGTTCCTGTACTTACATGAATTTTAATCGTATCTCCTGCATATGCTTCTGATTCAGCTTCTACTTCTTGAGAAATAACATATCCCTCTTCTACTGTTCTACTTGTTTCTTCCACAATTTCTGCCTTCAAATTGGCTTCTTCAAGAGCATCTTCTGCTTCTTCTCTTGTCATTCCTACAACTTTTGGTACAGTTGTTTTTTCTTGTCCTTTACTAATTACAACTTTTACAGTACTTCCCTCTTTTACATTATAGTTTGCAATATATGTAGGATCTTGAGAAATAACAAATCCTTCTGGGACATCTTTATTGAATTCTTCACTAGATACTTCAAATACCAATTTTAAATCTTCTACCGTTTTTTGAGCTTCTTCTTTTGACAACCCTACAACATCTGGAAGCTCTACTTCAGCCGGATTGGTTATATTTAAAAATGCTAGTGTTCCACCTAAACTTATTGCAAATAATAGTATTAATCCGATGAAAGCACTTAATACTTTATGTTTTTTAATAAATGCTACAAACTTATTATCCTTCTTGCCTTTTTTCTTACTATTGTCATCTTCCTCTATATTTCCATATAAGTCTGTATTAATTTTCTGTGTTTTGGCTGTTGCATCATAATCCCTATCTTCTACAAAGTCACCATTTGGATTCTTTAAGGCTTGCCTTAAGTCTGCCAACATATCTGTTGCCGTTTGATATCTTAAAGTGGTATCCTTTTTCAATGCCTTCATAATAATTCTATTTACAGCTGATGGCAAATTAGGATTTAATTCTATAGGCTCCTCTGGTTCTTCTTGCATATGTTTTAAAGCAACAGAAACAGGTGTATCCGCATCAAATGGAACTCTTCCTGTTACCATTTCATACATAACCACTCCTAAAGAATACAAATCTGATTTAGCATCTGTAAATCCACCTCTTGCATGTTCAGGTGAAAAATAGTGAACTGATCCAATGGTAGTTCCAAAAGCTGTAATCGTAGAATTAGAAACTGCTTTTGCAATTCCAAAATCTGTAACTTTTGCAATACCATCCTCTGTTATAATAATATTATGTGGTTTTATATCTCTATGAATAATGTTGTTTTTGTGTGCCATTTCTAATGCTGAAGCAATTTGAATTGCTACATTTACTGACCATTTCCATGGAAGTGGTCCTCTTTCTTCCACAATAATTTCTTTTAGTGTTTTTCCTCTTATCAATTCCATGACAATATAATATAAATTGTCCTCTGAACCAACATCATAAATAGATACGATATTAGGATGTGTCAGTCTTGCCGCAGATTGTGCTTCTATTTCAAATCGTTTGATAAATTCTTCATCTGTAGTAAATTCATCCTTTAAAATTTTTACTGCTACATTTCTTTTTAGCACTTTATCCTCTGCTCTATATACTGTAGCCATCCCTCCATTACCAACTTTTTCAATAAGCTCATACCTATTTCCTAATATTTTTCCTTCTAAAATCATATTTATCTCTCCTTAATATGTTTAAATATGTAGATAGCTTTTTATTGTTATATATTTTTTATCACAATAACTGTAATATTATCATATCCTCCATTATCATTCGCTAATTTCACCAATTCTTTTGGAGCTTGTTCTATATCCTTTTTGGCCCATTTAAATATTTCTTCTTGTGAAACTAAATTGGTTAAACCATCTGAATTTATAATTAAGATATCATCTTTTAAGAATCCTTTTACCATAACATCTGGTTCTACAAAAGCATTACATCCTAAAGCCTTCATTAACATATTTTTTTGTGGGTGATGAGCAGCTTGTTCTTGTGTAATCGTCCCATCTTTTACCAATTTTTGTACATAACTATGGTCTTGTGTTAATTTTCTCATAAACTCTTTTCTAATTCTATATATTCTACTATCTCCAACATGACCGATAAAGGCTCTATTATTATATATTAAACAAACCTCTAAAGTAGTACCCATTCCTTCTAATTCAGAATCTTCTTTTGATTTTTCATATACTACCATATTGGCATATTCCATACTACTTCCTACTAGTTGAATGATACTTTCTTTATCTTTTGGAATTTCTTTAAAATTATTTTCGATATAACTTTTTGCTGATTGAATAGCAAGTTTACTTGCAACTTCTCCGCCTTTATATCCACCCATACCATCTGCTAACATATACAATTGTACCTCATCTAAAGAAGTGGATATGTAGTAATAATCTTGATTAATATCTCTTACCTTACCTATATCAGATTTTGCGTAAGCCTTTATCATGTTTTCACCTCGTTTTCCTTTTGTTCTTTCTTAAAAATTCATATAAATATACTTGTATCCTTTATATCACAAGTTTCTATTTTTTGCAATTAGTTTACTAAAATTTGTTCATTAGCCTTAATTTTAAAAGTAAATTCCAGCGAAGGCTCAATTGGAATTTAGTTTTGGAATTTCCATGATATAATTATAT
>CALXKD010000031.1 GCA_944388795.1 uncultured Clostridia bacterium | reverse complement strand
TATGAAGAAGCAAAAGCATTATTAAATAAATTAGGATTTTATGAAAATAATAAAGGAAGAACTTCTGGTTCGAGAGTTGTGTTTATGAACAGAAATAATATAAAAATAGAATTGCATAAACCACATCCAAGCAATATATTAAAGCCATATCAAGTACATAATTTGTTGAAAAAATTAAGTGAAATGGAGGAATTTAAATGAAAAATATTATGAAATATCGAGGATATTGGGCGGAAATTAAATATAGTGATGAAGATGAATGTTTTTGTGGAGAAATAGAAGGATTAAAAAATGATAGTATCTCATTTGAAGGAGAAACAGTTAAAGAATTAAAGAAAGATTTCAAAGATGCTATAGACCATTATTTAAGTGTATGTAAGGCAAATAATTTAGAGCCTGAGAAACAAGCAAAAGGGTCTTTAAATGTAAGATTAGGTGTAGAACTTCATAACAAAGCAAAAATGAAATCAATTGAAAAAAACATTTCTATTAATGAATTAATAAAACAAGCCGTTATTGCGTATTTAAAAGCAAATTGAGTAATTTGTGAATAAAAAAAGACATACAAAGTTGCCAAAGAGTGCCTAAGGGGATGAGGATTTTAGCAACTTTTGTATGTCTTTATTCTTAAAAATACAAGAAAATGTATAAAGAAGAAAAAAAGGTAAATAATACTATAAAAGGTGGAATTTAGAAAGGAATGTATGAATATGAAAAAAAGTATAATCATTTCAGCCATTATTGTATTATTTATCTTGGGAACGGTAATTGGTATTATTTTAATAAAAAATTCATCAGATCAAGCAAAGGAAACTAAAATAGCAGAATCAAATAATGAAGTGATTTATGATGAATGTACAGATGAATATGAAGAGATGGTAGAAAAGAATACATTAACTGAAGAAGCTAGTTCAGAAGGTGAAAAAATATCTCCAAATTGTTCAATTATATTTAGAAGACATTACAATGATTGTGGACATACAATAGAGCAATATTCTAGTATACCAACAGAATTGGTAAATAAGACGGAAGAGGATTTACAACAACAATATGAAGGGTGGACAATTGAAGAATTTTCACGAAATCAAATTGTATTATATAGAGAATTTGATAGTGAATGTGGAGAACATTATATATTAAGAGAAAAGGATGGAAAAGTTGCTATATATTTAAAAACAGGTGATACAGAAGAACTAGTAGAGGAAACAGATATTGCAACAGAATTCTTAACAGAAACAGATAGAATTGAATTACAAAATGGTATTGAAGCAAATGGAAGGGTAGAATTAAATCAATTAATTGAAGACTATGAATAAATTTTGAAAAAATTATGTAAATGTGGTATAATAAAGGTAGCGTTATGCTGTACCCAAAGGGAAGAAATCTCGGAGGGTATGCCTCCGAGTAGTACAAGGAGGTAAAAAAATGAAAGACAAAAAAGATGTAGCTATTTCTTTTATCTTAGGGGGAATAATTGGATGCACGGCAGCTCTTGGACAGGGACAGGAAAATGTTTCTGCACACATACTAATTATATTAGTATGTGTAGTAGCAGCTATTATACATCTAATGAGGATAAAAGAAGAATAATCTTTCATAAAAGAAGGAGGAATTCCGGCAATAGGGAAATCCTCCTTCTTTTACAATTTATTTATGTTTTCTTTCTTTTTTATCAATGGTAACTTCTTTATTTAGATCCTGTTTATCAATAAATCCCTTCTTATATACATCTTTAATATACATAAGTAAAGAAAATACAGTAGCAAATAAAGCTAAATAGAATAACCATAAATCCAGATTAGACCATATAGATGGTAAATCAAATTGATTAATTAATAATGAAAATACAATGGCAAGGTAGAAAAGGACAGTGGCCAATTTTCCATACCATTTGCTATATACAACAACATCTTTACCATAAAGGAAAGATGCTCCTGCAATCATAATTAATTCTTTTAATAATACAATAGCTAATATCCAAATAGGAATAATATGGATTAAGGTTAAAGAGGCAATGGTTGCAATTTGTGTTAATTTATCTGCTAAAGGATCCATTAATTTTCCAAAGTTAGATATTAAATTAAATTTTCTTGCGATACATCCATCAGCAATATCTGTGATTCCAGATACTGTGAAGAATATGAAAGCTAATATATAATTTCCATTAAAAATGTTTACTACGATAAATGGTATTAAAAAAAATCGAATAATGGTTAGTGCGTTTGGTACATGTTTTAACATAAAAATCTCCTATTTTACTTCAAATTTTAAATTTCCATCTACAAAATCAATATTGACAGTTTGGCCATCTAATAGTTGTTGTCTTAAAATCATTTCAGATAATTCATCTTCAACATATCTTTGAATAGCTCTTCTTAATGGTCTAGCACCAAATTTAATGTCAGTGCCTTTCTCCAAGATATAATTCTTAGCAGCCTTTGTGATATTCATCTTAATATCTTTGTCTGATAAAGCTTTTACAGTATCATTTAACATTAAATCAACAATTTGTAATAATTGTTCATTGGTTAATGGATCAAAGGTAACAATTTCATCAACTCTATTTAAGAATTCAGGTCTAAATACATCTTTTAGACTATCCATAATTTTATTTTTATTCATCATAGAATTTCCAAATCCAATAGAATTATTGTTTAAATTAGAACCAGCATTAGATGTCATAATGATAATGGTATTTGAAAAACTAACAGAATTTCCTTGACTGTCTGTTAAGATTCCATCATCTAATACTTGTAATAAAATATTAAATACATCAGGATGTGCCTTTTCAATTTCATCAAGTAAAATAATAGAATATGGTTTTCTTTTTATTTTATCTGTTAATTGTCCAGCATCATCATAACCAACATATCCTGGAGGTGCACCAATTAATTTAGAGGTAGAGTGACTCTCCATATATTCTGACATGTCAATTCTGATAATAGAATCTTCAGATCCAAACATTTCATAAGCTAAACTTTTAGCAAGTTCTGTTTTACCAACACCAGTAGGACCAACAAAGATAAATGAAGGTGGTCTTTTGGTTGATTTTAATCCGGCTCTATTTCTACGAATGGCTCTTGCTACAGCATTTACAGCCTCATCTTGACCAATAATTCTTTTATGAAGATTGGTTTCTAAGTTTAATAATTTTTGTGTTTCTGCTTCTGTAATTTTTTGTACAGGTATTTTTGTCCAGCTTTCAATGACATTGGCAATATCTTGGACTGTCAATTGTCTAGGTTTCATTGTTTTGTTTAATTTATCGATTTGCTCGATTAATTGACATTCACGTGTTTTTAAATCAGCTGCTTTTTGATAATCTTCTGTAGAATCAGCAGCAATCACTTCTTCTTTTTCTGCTTGTACTTGTTCTAATTCTTGTTTTAATTTTTCTAAAGTAAATAATTCTTTATTCTCTAAATTGATTCTTGAACAAGCTTCATCTAAAATATCAATTGCTTTATCTGGTAAAAATCTATCATGAATATATTTTTCAGACATAATAACAGCTTGTTTAATGACATCTAAAGAAATTTTTACTTTATGATATTCTTCATAGTATTTTTTTATCCCTTCCAAAATACCAATAGAATCATCAATATTTGGTTCTTCTACTAATACTTGTTGGAATCTTCTTTCCAAAGCAGAATCTTTTTCAATATATTTTCTATATTCTTTTAAAGTAGTTGTACCAATTAATTGGATTTCACCATTTGAAAGAGCGGGTTTTAAGATATTAGCAGCATTCATAGAATGCTCACCATCACCAGCACCAATAATATTATGAATTTCATCAATGACTAGAATAATATTTCCGTATTCTTTACATTCATCAATAATGCCCTTCATTCTAGATTCAAATTGTCCTCTAAATTGTGTTCCTGCAATAACTGCTGTCATGTCTAAAAGATAGACTTCTTTATTTAATAATTTTGCAGGTACATTTTGATTAGCAATTCGAATGGCTAATCCTTGAGCAATAGCTGTTTTACCAACACCTGGTTCACCAATTAAACAAGGATTATTTTTAGAACGTCTATTTAAAATTTGGATGATTCTTTTAATTTCATTATCTCTTCCGATAACAATATCTAATTCGTTATTTTTTGCTTTTGCGGTTAGATTGGTACCATAAGTATCTAGAAATTTTTTCTTTTTATTTTGTTTTGTATTTTTCTTTTTTTCTACTTTTACTTTTTTTCTGCCATTATTTAACTCTTGATCATGATTATTGTTGTTATTATTTTGTCCTCCAAACATGTTAGAAAATATAGAACCTAATGGAATAGCAGCTCCTGTTATTTTTGGATTATCATCACTATTTTCATCATTACCATTTTCAAAAGTGATGGCTCCATCTATATTTTCAATATCTTCTAAATTAATATTTTCAGCTAAATCTTTAAAAATGGTTTCAAATTGTTTTGTCATATCATTTAAATTTACATTATCTTTAGATAAAATTTCATTTTGTTTATATAATACTTCATTAGGGTTAATGCCTTTGGCTTTTGCACAATCATAACAATACCCTTCTAAAGATTCTTTACCATTTTCAATTTTTTTATAAAAAAGGATAGCTGGGTTTTTATTACATTCTGAACATAACATACTTTAAACTCCTCATTTCTATATAAATATACAATATATATCATACCCCAAATTCCAAGAATAGTCAATAAAATTAAGAATATTCATATTGAAATATTTATAGATTAATGGTATAATAATTTAAGATTAAACATAAGAGGTATAAGTATGAATGTAAATTTACCAAAGAAAGAAACATTAAATGTTAAAGCTGTTGTAATTTATACAATTGCTATAATATCTTGTATCATAGCACTAGTCGTCATAGGACTGGCTTTTTATTATGGAAGTGATGAATTAGATAGATTAATCACGATTGGTGGTTCAAGTTTAACACAAGTTGATGAAGAATATCAATTGTTGGCTTCTAATTTTGATGATATATTTCAAAATCAATTAGAAGCATATACAACAAATGTAGATGTAAAAAAAATAGATGAAGGTCAAGATTTAGTATATACATATTATACTAAGGAGGAAAACAAAGAAAATAGTTATGATTTGAATTTAAACATTCCATATATTAATATTGATGATGAAGTGATAGCAGCATATAATGAAGAGATTAAAACAACTTATGAAGAAAAAGCAGAAAGTACATTGCAAACAGAAAATGAAAATATTATATACAGTCTTCAATATGAAGCGACAATAGAAAATGATATTTTATCTTTAATCATTAGAGCAAATTTAAAAGAAGGAACAAGTGCCCAAAGATTGATTATACAAACTTTTAATTATGATTTAAGAAACCATAAAGAAGTAACATTAGAAGAAATGATTAATCAAAAACAATTAAATATAGATGAAGTGCAAAATAAGATAGAACAGGAAATTGATGCAGAATATCAAAGAGTGGAAACTTTAAGAAGTTTAGGCTATGGTGTTTTTGAAAGAAACCCAGAGGATGAAATGTATAAAATAGAAAACTCAGAAGAATTTTTTGTAAAGAATGGAAAGATTTATATTATTTATGCATATGGAAATGAAAATATAACAAGTGAAATGGATTTAGTGATTATATAGTTTGTCCAATTGGGGACGTTTCTGTTTGGGACATTTAAAAAATAATTACATAATAAATAATATATAAAAATGTCCCAAACAGAAACGTCCCCAATTGGACAATATGAATAAAAAGAGAGAAGCTTCGAAGCTTCTCTTTTTTGAAAATAAAAGGGGATGTTTTTTTATTTAAATCAGTAGTGCTATTACTGATTATGTTTGTATTATAATCTGCAAATTTGTCCATTTTGTGAACTAAAAGTGAAGAGTTTATAAATATTTGTTATGGTTGTTCACCTAATGTAATTGTTAATTCTTTTTCTTCTCCATCTCTATTTACTTTAATTTTCATTTCATCACCAATATTATGTGAATTTTTAATTTCATTTAATTCATCCATTGTTTTAACAGATTTTCCATCTGCTTCAATGATAACATCACCAATTTTTAAACCACCTTTTTCAGCTGCTGAGAAGGTTTCAACATCTTTTATATAGATACCTTCTACTAGGTTATTGGCTTTTGCTGTTTGTGCATCTAAATCCATACCTGTAATTCCTATATATGGTCTTCTTACTTTACTATATTGGATTAATTGTGAAGTAATATCTGTTGTAGAATTAATAGGAATAGCAAATCCCATACCTTCAACATCTTCACCTGTTAATTTTAAAGTATTAACACCAATGACTTTACCTTCACTATTTACTAGAGCACCACCACTGTTTCCAGCATTAATAGCGGCATCTGTTTGAATTAAAGTATAAGTTTTTCCGTCTGAATCTGTCACTTCTCTATTAACAGCACTAACAACACCACAAGTAATAGAGCTTTGTAATCCTAAAGGACTACCAACTGCCATGGCAAATTCTCCTACCTTTATAGAGTCAGAGTCTGCAAATTCTGCTTTTGTTAAACCTGTTTTATCGATTTTTATAACAGCTAAATCTGTTTCTTCATCAGTACCGACAATTTTAGCTTCATATTCAGTTTCATCATCAAATAATTTTACAGTAATTTTTGTTGCTTCAGATACTTGATAATATGCTTCAGATTCACTAGAAGAAACAACATGATTATTGGTTAAAATATATCCATCTTCACTAATAATAATACCAGAACCTGTTGCAGTAGCGGTTGATGTTTGGCTACCACCAAACATTGAAAACATAGATGTAACATTATACTCTATTTGTATACCAACAATAGATGGTAAAATCTTATTAGCTGCATATACAGAAGTATCAGAATAATTAGATAATGAAATTTGATCCACTAATCCACTGGTTTGTGAATTAGAAGAAGAACTTGTGCTACTATTTGTTCCCATTATTTGTTCTCTGATGGAAGGTACACCAAAACAAGTACCAATTACCACAGCACAACCAACAACACCACTAAAAAATGGTAAGACAATAGTTCTTCCAAAATGAGATTTCTTTTTTGGCTTATCATCAATTTCATAAACCGCTTTATATGTACCTGGGTTTGAAACTGTTTTAAATTTAGAATCATTTACTGTATTTGTATGATTTTCTTGATTATTATTTTCCATGTATATTACCTCCTACATATTATATATATTAACCGATTCTGAACATATAATACAATATATTTGTGAATTTTATGTGAAGAAAATAGGTTTTTTTACGGTAGTTTTTTATAAAATGATTATATAAAATTTATGAAAAATAAAAAAGATTTTCAAGCAAATTTTATTGAAAAAAAGAATAGAAAAAGATATAATATAAAAAATCGGGAATGATAATCATAAAATAGTTCTAATATAAATAGAAAAAATAGGAGATTGATGAAATGAAAAGAAAAGAAGAAGGAATTACATTAGTGGTATTGACAATAACCATTATTGTTTTAATTATTTTAGCAGGAATTACTGTATATAATGGAAAGGATTCTATTCAAAAGGCGAATTTAGAAGGTTTGAAAACCAATATGTTACTAATTGAAACAAAAGCAAGAGAATATGTTGAAAATGCAAGCTTTGATTTAGGTGTGAATCCTGATAATGCTACTGATGAGATGAAATTAAAAGCACAAAGTGAATTAAGTGGAGAGGATAAAGGAACGGTTGTTACTTCTAGTGATAGTCTTTCAAGCGAATTAGTAAGTATCGGAATTAGCCAAGAGGATATTAATGCTGGAAATGTATATAAATTAACAACGGAGAATTTAGAAAAAATGGGAATAAAGGATGTAGAATCAAATGATGAAGAAGGATGGTATGTAATTGTATATAACATAGATAATACAACAGCGGAAATTTATCATACAATGGGATATCAAGGAAAACATTCCTTAACAGAAATTGAACAAATAGAATTGTAGGTAGAATAAAATGAAGGAAAAAGAATTAGAAAGATTAACAAATTTAAAAAGTATGGAAAAGGAACTATATGATAAAGGATTTGAATATATTTGTGGGATAGATGAAGCAGGAAGAGGACCATTAGCTGGTCCTGTTGTTGTTGCAGGGGTCATTATGCCAAAGGATTCTATGATAGAGGGTGTGAATGATTCTAAAAAAGTTTCTGAGAAAAAGAGAGAAAAGCTATATGATATGATTATAGAGGAGGCAATCAGTTATTCAGTTGCCATTATTGGACAAGATGTGATAGATGAAATTAATATATTAAATGCAACAAAACAAGGTGTGACAAAAGTAGTAGAAGAATTAGATGTAAAACCTAATTTAATATTGGTAGATGCTTTAACCCATATTAATACAAAAGGGATTCCATATGATTCTATTATTAAAGGAGATGCAAAATGTTATAACATAGCAGCAGCATCTATTCTTGCAAAAGTGACAAGAGATAGAATTATGCGAGAGTGGGATGAGATTTATCCACAATATGGTTTTATAAACCATAAAGGATATGGAACAGCAAAACATATTCAAGCATTAAAAGAATATGGACCATGTCCTATACATAGAAAGTCTTTTATTACACATTTTGTTTAGGAGGGGCTATATGAATATTTTAGAAATTATAGAAAAGAAAAGGGATAAGAAGGAATTAAGTAAAGAGGAACTTGGATATTTTATTAAAGGATATACGAATGATACAATAGCAGATTATCAAGCTGCAGCTTTTATCATGGCAGTCTATTTAAATGGAATGACAAAACAAGAAACAGCAGATTTGACAATTGCAATGGCAAATTCAGGTGAAAAACTAGACTTATCAACATTAAATGAAATAATTGTGGATAAGCATTCTACAGGAGGGGTAGGAGATAAAGTATCTCTAATCTTATTACCATTAGTTGCTTCATTAGGTGTACCTGTTGCAAAAATGTCTGGAAGAGGGTTAGGGTTTACTGGTGGAACGATAGATAAATTAGAATCGATACCAGGATACCAAACAGGAATTGATATTCAAGCATTTGTAAAAAATGTCCAAAAAGTAGGAATTAGTATGATTTCTCAGACATTAAATTTAGCACCAGCAGATAAGAAAATATATAGTTTAAGAGATAGTATTTCTTGTGTAGAAAGTATTCCATTAATTGCTTCTAGTATTATGAGTAAAAAAATAGCAAGTGGTGCACAAAAAATTGTTTTAGATGTTACTTGTGGTTCAGGTGCCTTTATGCAATCAAAAGAAAGGGCAGAGGAATTGGCCAGAGAAATGATTGAGATTGGAAAGTTAGCAGATAAAGAAACGGTGTGTGTACTTACAAATATGGATGAGCCATTAGGATATGCAGTAGGAAATTCTTTGGAAGTAATAGAAGCTATTCAATTTTTAAAAGGAGATATGCCAGAAGATTTAAAAGAAGTGGTTTTTACATTAGGTGCATATATGATAAAACTTGCTGGAAAAGGAAATAATATAGAAGAGAATAAGCAAAGAATGCTGGAAAATGTAAAAAATGGCAAGGGATATCAAAAATTTTTACAATTAGTAGAAAATCAAGGAGGAGATATTTCTTATATAGAAAATACAGATCAATTTTCAAAAGCAAATTATATAGAAAAGGTATATAGTCATCAATCAGGATATATTCAAAGTATGAATGCAAAAGATATAGGAAAAATTGTGTGTGATTTAGGTGCTGGAAGAATTAGAAAAGAAGACGATATAGATAATTCTGTAGGAATTATCTTAAAGAAAAAAGTTTCAGAAAAAGTTGAGGAGCATGAAGAATTGGTTACTATATATGCTAATTCAGAAGAAAAATTGAAGGAAGCAAAGAAAAAATTATTAGAAGTCATAAAAATAGAGGATAAAGAACTTGAAAAACCAAAGATGATACTAGAAATTATGCAATAGTAAGGAAGTATGAACAGTATTGAAACGAAGCGATATAAAATGATTGATATATTATGTAAAATATGATATAATTAACTCTGGAAAAAATAAATTTCTATGCTATAATATAAATAATGTTAATAGAGAAAGGATGAGTCTAAGATGAAGAAGGAAAAAAAACAACAAGAAAAGATAAAGAAAACTAAAAATTATGATAAAGGACAAATTTTTGTAAAGGTAATGGCAGGAATTTTAGCAGTATTAATGGTACTTGCTGCAGCTTCAACACTTATATATGCACTAATGATGTATTAAAAGAGGTAAAAATATGATAATTGATTTTGGAATGAATTGGGAAAATTTTTATACAGATAATATTGTAGGATATATTAAATCATTACAAGAAAATCCGTTTGAATTAATAACCTTAGTGATAGACTTAGCAATTGTAATATTTTTAATATATTGTTTTTTAAAAATTGTAAAGGGTTCTAGAGCATGGCAACTAATAAAGGGAATAGTACTTTTAATTGTTATTACTTGGCTTAGTGGATTATTTAATTTGCAAATATTAAATTGGATATTAACAGGAATTATGAATTTGGGAGTAATTGCAATTATCGTCATATTCCAGCCAGAGCTAAGAAGAGGATTAGAACAATTAGGAACTAATAAATTTACAAAGTTTTTTGGTATTGATAAAGATTTAGCAACCAAAACAAAAGAGGATATTTATAAAATTGTAATAGCAGCAGTAGAATTGTCTAAAAGTAAAACAGGGGCCTTAATTGTTATCGAAAGAGATATAAAAATTCAAGATGTTATTGCAGGTGGAATACCAATGAATGCAGATGTATCTCCACAATTATTAGTCAATATATTTGAACCAAAAACACCTTTACATGATGGCGCTGTTGTTATATCTGGAAACAAAATAGCAGCAGCAGCATGTGTGCTTCCATTAGCAGATGATAATGATATTGCAAAAGAATTGGGTACTAGACATAGAGCAGCTATTGGAATTTCAAAGGAATCTGATAGTATTGTAGTAGTGGTTTCTGAAGAAACAGGAAAAATTTCTATTGCAAAAGATGGAACATTAATTGCAGATGTTAGTGAGGAAGCTTTGAAGAAAATATTAATTAGTAATGTTGTCACAAAGAGATTTGCAATAGAGAAAAAAGAAAGAAGAAATAAAATAAGAGAGATAAGAGAAAAATTACATAAAGAAAAAAAAGAAGCAGAAGCTAAAGAAAATGAGGAAAAGAGTGAATAAAAAGTCGCAGTTTGCGACTTTTGTATTATTGTCGAAGACAACAAGGTTCTGGGGTACTCGACTACAATCTTGGATTGCTTAGTCGGGTCAGGTTCTTATAATAAAGGTGGAATTTATGAGAAATATAAAATTAGTTATAGAATATGATGGAAAAGAATTTAATGGATGGCAAAAACAACCCAATAAGTTGAATATTCAAGGAGAAATCGAACAAGCCATAGAAAGAATAACTGGTGAAAAAGTGGATTTAATGGCATCTGGAAGAACAGATGCAGGGGTACATGCAATGGGACAAGTTGCTAACTTTAAAACAAATTCAAATATGCCAATAGAAAAATTTCCAATAGCATTAAATGCCAATTTAAAAAAATCGATTGTCATAAAATCAGCAGAAGAGGTTGAAGAAAGATTTCATAGCCGATTAAATTGTAAAAGAAAAACTTATCGATATGTGATTAACAATTCTAAATATGGAACAGCTATTTATAGAAATTTGGAAACACATATTCCAATAAAACTAGATATACAAAAAATGCAACAGGCTATTAAATATTTTGAAGGAGAGCATGATTTTAAAGCATTTAAGGCTAGTGGAACGAGTAGTAAAAGTAGTGTAAGAACGATTTATAAAGCAGAGGTATTAGATGCTGGAAATGAAAGAATATATATAGAACTAACGGGAAATGGATTTTTATACAATATGGTAAGAATTATTTCAGGAACACTTGTTGATGTAGGATTAGGAAAGATAGAGCCAGAAGAAATAGAAAATATTATATTATCAAAAGATAGGCAACATGCAGGAAAAACATTACCGCCACAAGGCTTATATTTATTAACAGTAGAATATGAATAAATGAAAAAATAAAGCCCTAAACTTTCATTTTATTAACAAACTTTAAAAGGTATGCATAAAATATAGTAAAAAAGAAAAAGGAGAAGGATTATGAATATTATTTTACTTATATTTTTTGCAATACCATTGACCGTTATTATATTTTCTATAGCTTTACAAAAACTTTTAAAATGTCCAGCTTTGGTAGCAGGGATTATATTTGCAATAGGAATTATTATCACATTTATTGTGGGAAATATAATTGTTTTAGCAGCAACGCTAGTATATACATTTATTAGCTATATAACAGCAGTTATAACCTGTTTGATAAGAAGATTTTTCTGTAATGAGGATTGTAATAATTGTTGTAGAAGAAATCGTTGTGATTGTCATTCAAGAAATAATGGTGATAATGATTTATTAACCATTCGTAGTAATTGCTCTAATAATGGAAATGGTGATTTATTAACAATTAGTAGTAATTGTGCTAATGGAAATACAAATGATTTACTTACGATAAGTAGTAATGGTGAGTGTACAAATGGAAATTCTGATAATGATTGTGGATGTTGTAATAATCGTTCAAATCAAGTAAATACAATTAACGGAACAATCAGAATAGTAGATAATAACTGTTCCAATCAAACAGATGAGATAACCACAAGAATTAATGTAATGCCAAATACAGCAAATAATGGAAGAAGTGGTTGCATTTGTGGTAGGTATAGAAGAAGATAGAATTTAATATAGAGAAAGTAAAACGACTATTTAGTCGTTTATTTTCATATAGGAATTGAAATTTACAACGATTTGTGCTAATATATATCATACGAAAGGGAGGAGAAAATGTTAGAAATCTTAGAACATACAATTGAAGATAGTATAAAATTAATTCCGTTTTTGTTTCTTACATATTTATTAATGGAATATATAGAACATAAAACAAAGGAAAAAACAAAAGAAACCATAAAAAAATCAGGAAAATTTGGACCATTCATTGGAGCTTTACTAGGAATTGTTCCTCAATGTGGTTTTTCAGTATCTGCAACAAATTTATATGCGGCCAGAGTAATAACACTTGGTACATTGATTGCGGTTTATTTATCCACATCTGATGAAATGTTACCAATCTTTTTATCAGAGGGTGTAGCAATTGATGTTATTATAAAGATTTTAGTCATTAAATTGGTTATTGGTATGATAGCAGGTTTCTTAATTGATTTGGTTATACGATTAAAGAATAAAGGAAAAGAAGATGAAGAAAAAATCATTGATTTATGTGAAAAAGAACATTGTCATTGCGAACATGGAATTGTTAAATCTGCTTTAAAGCATACAGTGAATATTTTTATATTTATTTTTCTTATAACATTTGTTATTAATTTGGGGATTCATTTTATTGGAGAAGAAACCATCGCAGGCTTTATGCTAGATAGACCAATATTAGGCCCAATTATATCTGGTTTAATCGGCTTGATTCCAAATTGTGCTTCATCAGTTATTATTACACAGATGTATTTAGAAAATATTATATCAGTAGGAACAATGATAGCAGGACTATTAGTAGGGGCAGGTGTAGGACTAGCAGTATTATTTAGAACAAATAAAGGAGTTAAGGAAAATATTAAAATTACTGTTCTACTATATGCAATAGGAGTCATATCTGGTATAATATTGGAATTAATAGGAATAACGATATAATTAATAAAAGACTTACGAAATCGTAAGTCTTTTACATATATTTTATTTTTTTTCATTTCTTTTGAAATTGATGACAACAGCATCATCATTATCAAATAGATATTTAGAATCTGTTGTATCTGTTTGTACTGGGTTGATTTCATCTCTTTCATCTTTAAAATCCAGATTTTTTAAATCAAATTTTTTCTTACCTGAAAAATCATCTTCAGTAGCTGTTGTAACACCATCAGAATATTTTCCAAAATCAAATGTTTTAATTTTTTGTTTTTCTTTATATTTAGATTCTAGATAATTAAATCTACCAGGACCAACCATTAATTTTCCACCGATGTCTTTTACTTTATAAGCACATTTCTTATCAGTTAATAAACCTTGTAATTTTCCTGGTGTAAAATAATCAACATAAGCCCATTTTACATCACCATATTTATGTGTGTATTCAGTTTTATCTGTATCAAAATCCACTTTAAATGTCCACTCTCTGTGTGAACCAAATTCTGAAACCCACCACTCTAATTCACTAATAACAGCATTACCTGTAAA
Organism: uncultured Clostridia bacterium; assembly: GCA_944388795.1. GTDB lineage: Bacteria > Bacillota > Clostridia > TANB77 > CAG-508 > CAG-269. Next base: position 3,480 of record CALXKD010000031.1, on the reverse strand, counting down.
TACTTTATTTGAGCAGTTAGATAAAATCGTGTTTCTATAATTTTCTCTAGATCTTGGTGTTTCTAATTGTGCCAAGTTTTGGGCAGATATAACAGTTCCAACACGATATTTTCTATACATGGTGAAGATGGCTTCAGTAGCTTTACAAATAAAATCAGGAAATTCATCAATGTATAAGAAATTAGGTACTCTAGAATTTTCTGAACCAGGTCTTCTTAAAACAGCATTTTGCATAGAAATTAAGAAGAATAATCCAAATGCTTGATGTGTAGAAGAACCTAAATCTCCACGTCTTGTACATATAAAAGTAATATCTCCATTAGCAAGAGCTTTATCAAAATCTATATTATTAAATCGATTACATAAGATAGACTTAACACCAGGTAATCTTAAAAGATTATCCAATTGTGTAACTGCAGCGTATATATCCTTTTCTGTTTGCTCTTTTGCAGGACCATCTTTATAGAAGCATTTCCTAAAGTAAGAAAGTTGAATTGCGTATTTCTCTTTTAATTCTTCATCATGTGCTAATATTTCACACATTTTTTCAATTAAATCAAAATTAGTGAACATTTTTAGCATATCTTCCATATTAGGAAGTGCACCTTCATTCATTCTAGGATACATTTCTTTTAGAAGAATTGCTAAATTCTCAATTGCCTGAATGATAAAGTCCTCTCTATATGCATCTTCTACTTCTTCATGAGCATTGCTATACATTGCTTTTAAAGCAGAAGATATAGTAATTGCAATTTTAGTTGGATTGTCATATACAAAAGGATTTAATCCCATTGAATTTGGATTAGATGGATCTATGATGTTATATTTAAATCCATAATTATCACAGACACCAATCATATGATCAATCAATTCGTAATCAGGTGACATGATTTCCAATCCTAAATTTCTATAAACATTTTCTCCATTATATTTTCCAAGAATCATTTTTTTCATGTAAGCATCATAAACATCTTCTTTACCCTCTGTAGGTGTAAGCATTTCTAGTTTAAAGTTTTCATTTAAATAATCATTATCATAAGGTTTATTTAAATGAGCAATACCTGTCTTTAAAGCTGTAAATCCCATTTCTTTAGAAACTTCTCTGAAAAAGTATTTCTTTTCAATATCTCTAGCAATCATTGGCTCAAAAACTAAAGAGGTTTTTCCTGTTCCAGAACCACCACAGACAAATAAAGATAAATATCTAGAAACTTCTGGAATGATAATATTTTTTCCATAATCATCGTCAGTACATAAGAATACTTCGCAGGTATAGACACCTCTGTCTTTTTTTGGATCAGATAAGTCAATACCTTTATAGTCCCAAATAGAACGAATTTGGTCTAAAGTATCATTAATGCCGAAATATAACCATTTAAATAATGGGAATATAGTAGCTAAAGGTAAATAAAGTGATATACTAATAAAAGCAGGTTTTACTAAATCAGAAAACTCGGTAATAATTTCTACATAATTTGGAACAGATAGTAATAACAACCAAGCACCCATATTTAGCCATTGTGTAAACATTGAGATACCAATGACATATAAACCAATAACATATATATAAAAGATTGTTACCTTTTTCATATTAGAGGTTGCGAATTCAGAATGTCCTGAAAATAAAAAAGCAAATATAGGACAAGCTAATGCTAATGTATATTGTATTGGACCCCAATAAGAATAGGATACACCGGTAAATATCATTAGAAGCATTTCTACAATTCTATCTACGGCTAAATATACAGTTAATAGTGTTAATATATATGTTGCAAATGTATTTCTATTTACATTTAATTTTTTCAAAAAATTATCTATTAGCTTCATTTAAAATATCCTTTCAAAATTTAAACTCATACATATATATTATCCTACAAAACAGCTAAAAAAACAAGACTTTTAGCTAAAATTATTTAATTTTATGGAATAAAAATTGAATCTTTTTGAGAATTCCTAAGATATGCCAATTTTGGTTGGAATTTAGTATAAAAAATATCTATTTGCATATAATAATATAATATTAAGATAACTGTTTTGGAGGAATATATGATAGAGAGATATATGCAAGAAAGTGAAATTGAAAATATAGATGAAAAGGAAAAAGAAATTGAGTTAATTAGAAATATTATAAATACTAGAAAAGAATTAAAAAATGTAGATAAAAATTTTGAATATGCTCAAGATGAATTAGTGGATTATTATATTTATCAAATGAAGGCTAATCAAGCAAAATTAAATTATTTAATTAGAATGGCAAAAATGAAGGGGATTACTGTGGATATGATTAATGATATCAAATATACACTTTTAAATGAAGAAGAAGTCGGATAGGTCTATTTGTCCAATTTTTAGCATAATAATTAGTAAGAAATTTTATATGTTAAAAATTGGAGGAAAAAATGAATTCTAATATCATTACATATTTAGCTTGTATTTGTTTTATATTTATCATTGGCAGAATTTTTATTGTTCCTATTAAAAAAATATTGAAGCTTATTTTAAATTCTGTATTAGGAGGAATTGTTATATATGTGATTAATTTAGTGGGAGCAAATTTTGGATTTCATATAGGATTAAACATTATTAATAGTATTATTATAGGAGTATTAGGATTACCGGGAGCAGTTTGCTTAGTGGTAGTAAAATTATTAGTTGGTTCATAATAAAAGAAAATATATCCAGTTTTTTTAAGAACTTTCTGTAAATACTAATTATAAAAGTATATGACAGAAGGTGAATAGAAATGAAATATAATAGGAATTTTCAAGATAATATTCCAGCAGAAATGTTTAATCAAACAGCGAATGGAATTACAAAGTGGATAGAAGAAAATAGAGAATTACATGATTGGGCAAAAGATCCTAATGCTTATGAAATGGCAAATGTATTTCTATTTGCGGGTAAATATGCAGAAGAGGGAAATTCGATTGATAAAGAAAATCTAAAAAGAATGTGGCAATTACGTTCTCAGGATTTTGAACATTGTGGAATAGGAAGAAATCATTTTGTATATCAAATTTGTGAACAAGCATATCAATCTGCTATTTCAGGAAAGGCTCTTGTTAATGATGAATATTCACATAGTGCATTAAGAAAAATGGCAGGTGTCGGATTATATGTGATGCAGCAAAAAAGGGATAATGTATTAGATTATAATAATTTAAATGAATTAATAGATTTAATAGAAAATTCAAAGATGTTAAAACAAAAACACCCAGGTCTTTATGATACATTACAATTTGATAAAAACTTGAGAGTACTATATGATTTGCAAATAACACATTTAACTGAACAAGATAGAAAATTATTAGATATGGCATATAAGCAGGAGACTGCAGAAGCAGGGAAAAAAGAAAATCCTGAAGGCCAAAGATAGAATAAAGTTACTACAAGCGTAGTAGCTTTTTTTATTAAGCTTTAGCATTGTGGAACGAAGTGAAACAAAAACCGCTCGCTATGCGAGTGAGATTAAAAACTTAA
>CALXKD010000030.1 GCA_944388795.1 uncultured Clostridia bacterium | reverse complement strand
TCATTTATTACTCCAATTTTACCTTTAAATATAAATTCCTATGATTATTCTAACATAATTTTCTAAAAAAAAGAAGTGTCATTGACTATTTTTAGATTAAGTCTTATTTAATTATTCGTCTAGCATTAACTTTGTTTTCTTATCTTTCAATCTTTTCAATTGTTCTTTTTCAACTTGTTTGATACTTTTTTCTGGTGTTGGTAAATCTTCTGGCATAGTTCCTCCAATATCTTTTATTGCTTTTCTCACAGTTGTCCCAACAGTATAATGAGTTTGATTAGCTTTTTCTTTGTTTTTTACATTTTCTCTTTTTAGTTTAGCTTCTGTTTGTGTTATGCGAAATAAATTAGCTGCTAGTTCTTCACTTCCCATAAAATCAAGTATTTTCTCTTTATCTTTTAAATTCTTTTTTCTATGTATATCGTCAACAGTTAATCCTCCATATAATCCCATATATCCTGCATTTTGAAATTCTGCATATTCTTGATTAGTTATTACTCCAGCATTATGTGCAACTTCCAATAACATTTGATTCCATTGCTTTATATCTCCACGAATTACTAATCTTTTATTGTCTTCATCTAATTGGTTAAAATAATCTGCTACTTCCTGCCTTCGTGTTTGAATTGCAAAATATGTTTGACCTAAAGCAATAACTTCTTTTCTCGGGTCTCCGTTCTGTACTATTAAATAACAAGCATACCTTGATAGTTCATAATCTAGTACTTTTTTCTGTGTTGCTCCTGCTTCAACGATTTTGCTGACCTCAGCAAAATCGTCATCAATCATTCTTCCACTGTTCTGACAGGCTAATTTTGCTCTATCTATTACTTTTGCAAAATTTCTCCATTGCTTGTATTCCAAAACTTCACTTAACTCTCTTGCACTCCAATATTCTGTTCCATCTTCTTTAGTTCTTTTTATTTCTTCAAAACTTTTGTATTCTTCTGCTTGTAAATTGCTCATTATTATCATCTCCCATTTGTTATTTTTTATTTGTAATAGTATATCAAACATTTGTTTATTTTTCAAGCGTTTATACGTAAAAATTATAAAAAATAAAAGCACTATTTCTAGCACTTTATTAATTATATCTTATCTCTAAAAACACAAATTATATTTATCTTCTATTACTAATTTTTATATGTTCAACTGTATGTATTCAGTCATGGCTTTGATTTCCATGTCCACCTTCATATGGTCTTTTAAATGCAAAGCCAACAGGTATCGGTCCTCCAAAAATGTATCGTTGGCTATTCCAGCTTTGCATACATCGTTTTGTTGTCCATAAAATATTACTTTTGCTAGAACCTCTAAATTCTCTTACTCTTAAGGTTCCATTTGTATTATATGGCATAGGGTCATTTTCATTTCTATAATAAGTTTCCATTCTATCTGTATCATTATTAAATACTAATATCTTTGCCATAAAAATAATCCTCCCTTTATAGCTTTTTACTATAATATGAAGGATTTATTTTTTTGTGACACTTTTAATACTTAAATTTCTTATTTTCTCTTTATCCTGCATGTATGATAAAATTATGCTTTCTCGTCTGAAATATTCTCCCTTTTTATTACATAATCACTTCTATATGAAATATTTTGTTACCACCATCTAATTTTATTTTATTTTCTACTGGTTCTCCATTTAATAATACTTTTTCTACACCTGTATTTTTATGATTAGCATTTATTACCTTTATATTATATATACTTTCCTTCCATTTATATCTGATTAAATATTCTCTCCACTCTTGTGGGATACATGGTTCTATGGTTAAATATTCTTTTTCTATTTTTAATCCTAATATATATTCTATTCCAGCATCATAATACCAACTACTTGACCCTGTATACCAAGTCCATCCTCCTCTTCCTGCCAGATTATTTGCCCCATAAATATCTGCTGCAATTGCATAAGGTTCTACTTTATATTTATTACTTGCTTCTTCTGTTCTCGAATGCTCAATAGGATTAATCATTCTATATAGCTCTAATGCTTTATCCCCAAAGCCTAATAAGGCTTCTGCTATAATGGTCCAACAACTAGCATGTGTATATTGTCCACCATTTTCTCTAACGCCTGGCAAATATGCCTTGATATATCCTGGTTCTAAAATTCCCTTTTCAAATGGTGGGTCTAATAATTTAATGATTCCATTTTCTTTATCTACTAAATGATTTTCCAAACTTTCCATAGATATATATTTTTTGTCATTATCACCTGCTTTCGATATAATACTCCAGCTTTGTGCAATGCTATCAATCCTACATTCATCATTTTCCATACTTCCCAATACATTTCCATCATCCATAAAAGCTCTTTTAAACCATCTACCATCCCAACCATTAGTATTTAGTGCCCTTTTTAATTGTATTTTTATTTCTTTATATTTTTCAATTCTATCCTTTTCACTTACTAATGCAGGATTTTTCTTTTCCATCATTTCACATATAGGAATAAATTCATCTAAAATTTTATATAAGAAAAATCCTAGCCATACACTTTCTCCCCTTCCTTTATTTCCTACCGTACTAAATCCATCATTCCAGTCACCACTACCAATTTTGGGTAAACCATTTTCTCCAAAGCGAAAGCTTTTTTCAATTGCTCTTATACAATGTAAATAAATCGTTTCTTGTTTTTCTCCTGTCAAGTATTTGTCATATCTTTCGTCAACGTCCTCTTCTAAGATAGCACCTTTTAAATATGGTGTTTCAATATCTAAAATACTATCATCTCCTGTAAACTGAATATATTCTATGACAAGATATGGGAGCCATAACAAATCATCTGAAAATCTTGTTCTAATCCCTCTATTTGTTTCTTCATGCCACCAATGTTCTACATCTCCCTCTTCAAATTGATGCTGACTATGCTCTATAATTTGATGCTTCATAAATTCTGTTGATATATATTTTAAGGCAATTGTATCTTGCAATTGATCTCTAAATCCAAGAGCACCTCCTGATTGATAGTATCCACTTCTTCCCCAAAGTCTACTCTCTAACGTTTGATAAATCGTCCAACCATTTAGTAAAATATTAGTTGACTCTAATGGTGTATAAACTTGTAGTCTACCTAGTAGCTCTCTCCAATAGTTTTTTACTTTTTCAAGTTCTTGTCTACAATTTTGTAATTTACTATATTTATAGGACATATTCTTACAATCCATACTACTTTCTTCAGCGCCTAACATTAAAGAAATTTCTTTGTTAGAAAAACTTTCTATCTCTACCTCTATTTCAAATACAATACACGAATTTCTTCCTATTGTATTCGTATTATTTAATCTAATTTTCTTAAGTCCATCTGGATTTGATAATCCACCCTTTCCTAAAAAGAATTTCTTATCACCTGTATAGCTTTTTAGTTTCTCACTAGATGACATATATACTTTTATAGCTTTCATTTCATTTACATATTGATTATTAGCAATAATCGTATTACTATTTCTATCATATTTTATATAAATATGGTTTCCTGTTTTTATTTCATCTTCTCCCATAACTGGTTTTATATAATAATATAATTTTAAGTGTTTTCGATTAGGAGTTTTGTTTTTTAGATTTAAAATACCAATTTTACAGCTATCTTCTCTAGGTACAAATATTTCTAATTCTTGTTCAATTCCTAAACAATTGTGAATATATTTTACATATCCAAATCCGTAAATGACATTATAGTTTCTATCATCTGGCATTGGATTTAACCCTAAAGACCAAGTCTTTTTGGTTTCCATATCTTTTATATAGATGATTTCTGATGGAATATCATAACTTGGCTGATTGTTCCAACTCGTAATTCTATTTAATCTACTATTTTTATACCAGCTATATCCTCCCATATTTTCTGTTACAATGGTTCCAAATTTTTCATTGGCTAATATATGTGACCAAACTGTTGGTAAACGCTTTTCCTGATTTACTTTTATTAGATATTCTTTTCCATCTTCTGAAAAGCCACCATATCCATTATAGTATTTTAGATGTTCTTTATCTTTTAATATATCTATATCCTCTGTATTTTCTTCTATGATTACATGACTTGCTTCTTCATCAGTTATTTCTTTATATCTTTCTAAATATTCCTCTTCTATATCTTTTATATTATTTTCAAGACTTCCTTTTGCACAATCAATTGTTAGTATAGATATAAACTCTAGAAATTCTAAATCCTTTCTTTCTATTTCCTCCTCATTTAATATAAAAATACCACCATTTATATTTTTTAAATATCCGATTTGTTGATTTAAAATGGTTGTATCAATTTCTTCTCTAACATAATTTTCATAACTATATTTTTCTCCATCCATGATGACAATTTCTGTATCTACATTTTTGGTTCTAAAATATTCATATGCTTTTAAAACTTCTTTTAAACACTCTGAATCATTCGCATGTTTTATTTTCACTAAAATAATTGGTAAATCACCAGATATTCCATATTTCCATAAATCACTTTGTTGATAGATTTGACTATTTTTTATCTTTTCCTTTTCCACACTTTTTATAGAATCATCAAATATCAAATAAGATAACATTCTTTGATATATTTCAATATTTTTTCCTTTAATATTTAAATATCTACTTTCTGCTTCCACTCTAGCTTTTGATACATCAAATTCATTTTTTACATTTTCAAATAACTTATATTTTTCTAAATTTCCTATTGTCTTTTCTCTTTCTTCTTCTACTGATAATATAAAATCTATAACTACCTTATCCTGCTTCTTTATTTTAATGGTTCTTTTCATGGCAATAATCGGCTCTGTAACCAATCCTATTTTCTTAGAAAATGGTAAAGAGTCTTTTACCATTTTAGGTATTTTTAGATTTCCTCTTCCCATAAATTTTTCTTCTTCTATTTCATATTCTAATTCTCCAATACTATCCTCTTTATTAACATTTAATGTTGTTGCTAAATAGATTTCCTTTTCATGTATATCTCTTTTCTTTCTTTTTACAACTAGACATTCATTTTTATCATCATATGCATACATTAAAAATAAATTATTAAATGCTGGATGTGCATAATATTGCTCTTTTCTCGTTAAAACTGGCTCAAAATATCCTGTTAATTCTACAATTTCTTCTTCATTTCCCAGATTTTCCAGAGTAATCCTTCTAATTTCTACTGGTTCATTTGAAGCAACTGTAATATCAATTTTTGCTTTTATATTTCCTCCTATTAATTCTTGTGTAACCTTGTCAGGCATAAACGTAATTTGATATTGGTTTTCGTTTTTTAAATTTTGTGAATAGCTTGAACTAATGATATGTTTATTTTTTATACTTTTTATAGTAAATATAATTCCTTGAATAGAATCATCTGTATTTTTAAAATGATTGATATACATATTTTTATATTGGCTAACACCTTCCCCTTTTTGGTTTAATGCTACCATATAGTTTTCATTTGATATAACATTTCCTCTAATTAATCTTTCATCTATTTTTGTATATTTTCTTTCAATATAATTTTCATAATCTTTATATTTTAATTTTTCTACCTTTTCTTTGTCTTCTTTTGTAATAATTGATTTTTCTGGCATGGTTTCTTGCAATAATATACTAACTGCTTGCATTTCAGGATTTTTGATAAATCTTTTTTGCAATATATTGTCATTTATTAAATTATTGATAGATAATAAGATTAAACCTTGATGATGTGCCATATATGTTTTTACTACTTCTGCATTTTTCCCCTTTCTTACTCTTTCTGGTGTAAAATCTAAGGATTCATAAAAACCATACTTTTGGTACATACCATATTGTTCTAATCTTTTTAAATTTTCTATAACTTCTTTTGGTTTATCATTAATTGCTAAAATACTACCATAAGACGAAACCACCATTTCATCTGCTAAACCTCGTTTTAATCCTAGCCATGGTATTCCAAAGGCTTTATATTGATAATTTGCATGTAAATCCTTTAAATTAAATGCTGCCTCTGATATTCCCCAAGGGATATTTAATTGTTCTGCATATTTCATCTGACTCATCACCATAAAATGACAAGATTCATCTAATAAACTACCTTTATATTTAGGAATATTGACATTTGGCATTAGATATTCAAATGCTGTTCCAGACCAAGAAATTAATCCTTTATATTTGCCTAAAATTGTTAATGTTCTACTTAAATGGTTCCAATGCTTAACTGGTATATCTTTTTTGGCTATTGCAACAAGACTTGCCTGTCTTGCTTCTGATGCCAAAAGATCATAATATGAATCTGTTAATTGATTTTCTTCTAAATTAAACCCTATTGAAAATATTTGATGTGCTTCATTATATAGATAAGAAAAATCTGTTGTTTCTATCATTCTATTTATAATCGACATGATTTCCTCTATTTGATTTTGTATATTCATTTTATCTACATAGATTTCTTGATCCAGTTCCGATTTTATCTTTTCTAAAAATGCTTTGACAACATATATATATCCTATAAAGTTTCCACTATCAACAGTTGAAATATACCTAGGTCTTAATGGCTCTTTTGTTTTTGTATTATACCAATTATACAAATGTCCATTCCATTTCTGCAGGCTATCTACTGAAAGAAATACTTTATCTAATAAGTCTATTGTTTCTTCTAACCCCTCATATTTTAAATCATAACTTGAAATAATGGCTAGCATAGATAATCCAATATTGGTAGAAGATGTTCTATTAACAATTTTTTCTTTTCTATCCTCTTGATAATTATCTGTCATTAAATAATTGTTTTCTTTATTGATATATGTTTTAAAAAAAGCCCATGTTTTTTCCCCTATTTCTAATACATATTCTTTTTCAGTTTTATCTAATTTTTCTATTGCTTTTCGTTCTTTCTTTTCTTTACTAATATACCACATGATAAATGGTGCTATTATCCACCATATTCCTAGTATCATTCCCAAAACACTACTTGCTTTTATACCTATGATAATGGTTATCAAACCACAAGCTATATTTATCCACATTTGTTTTAGATAAGCCATAATATTGTTTTTGGCTTGTTTTTCTGCTTCTTCTGATGTCATCCATTCTAATAATTTTTTATGTGTTACCCATTTTCTATATAGTGTTTTAACAATTGCTATTAATGATACATAAGCTTTATATGGTAATACACCTATTGTTATCAATATTCTAAAGATACTACCTTTATATCCAGATATTCTAGGTGCAAATTTCTTTTGTCTATGCTCTCCTTCCTTTTTTAATACCATATTATTAAAAATTTCTAATATATTAGACATTACTACTGACAATATGACAATGATAACAAATGGATATATGTTAAACATATATTGTTTTCCAAAAATAGATAAAGCAATCAAAGATATCATGACAGATATTTCTATCAAACTTCTTCTTAAATTATCTACTATTTTATATTTAGAAATTGCATTTAAAGGATTCGGTATTTTACCTTTTTGATTTATAATATTTTTTCTTAACCATGTGGTTATTTGCCAATCTCCTCTTATCCATCTAGACAATCGATTCATAAAACTATTATATTTGGTTGGATAACCATCCATTAGCATAATATCTGTTGCTAATCCACATCGTAAATAGCAGCCTTCTAATAAATCGTGACTTAATACTGTATTTTCTGGTATCGCATCTTTTAATACTTTTGAAAAAACTTCTAAATTATAGATACCTTTTCCTGTAAAAATTCCTTCTCCAAAATTATCTTGATATAAGTCTGAAATAGCATTTGTATATGAATCAATCCCTCCTGCTCCTGCAAATATTTGTGTAAACAAGGTTTTATATGTGATGTCTAAATTGATTCCTATTCTAGGCTGAATCATACCATACCCTTCTGTTACAATATGTTTTTCCTCATCTATCACAGGTGTATTTAAAATATGTGCCATGGCACCTACTAGTTCAAATGCTGAATTTAATATCAAATTTGTATCTGCATCTAATGTGATAACATACTTAATCTTAGGAATACTTTCTTTATATTGTTCCATTGTATTTACACGGAATTTATTTTCTTCATTCCCTAAGAGATATTCATTAAACTGTATAATCATTCCTCTTTTTCGTTCCCAGCCTAAATATCCATTTTCCTTTTCATTCCATTCTCTTTTTCGATATATGAAATGAAAAATCGGAAATGCATCTTCTTTGCTATATTTGTCATTTAATTTTTCTACCAGTTTACTTCCCATTTCTATTACTTCATTGTCTTTTTTTTCTTCTTTTATACTGCTTTCTGAACAATCTCCTAATAATGTAAAATATATATTGGGAGATTGATTGGCTATATAATATACCTCTAATTGATTCATTAATTCTTCTACTTTTTCTTTATCCTTTATAATCGTCGGTACAATCACCATACAAGCATTTTCTTTATCTATTCCATTTGAGAAATCCATTTTTGGAATTGGCTTTGGTTTTACCAATCTACTTAATATATACTGCATCACTTGTATAATAATTTCTGAAGATGGTATCAAAAAAATGATAATATTAAAAATATATACACCTATATTTTGTATATAAATATTTATTATACTACTAATGAAAATAGATAACATAAATGATAAGATTACATTTGTTAAAATATATATTTTTTGCTTTGTTTCTGGTTTCAGGCTTTTCTTAGCTTTATATTGTAGTTCTTGATATGTCTGTTCTATTCCTTTATCTATAATATAATATCCAATATGTGATTTTTTTCCTTTGGTTTCATTTTTCTTAGCCAATTCTAAAATTTTTTTCGCAATATAGATTTCTGAAATCTTTGTTTTTTTAGATATTTCTTTTATTTTATTTCTATAATAATCCTTTGTATCATTATCCATTTTTTGATAAACACCTGCTGGATCTTGTTTTAAAACTTCTTCTACACCATTTATTTTCTCAAAGATTTCTAAAAAATTAATTCTTTGTATTTTCTTTATACTTGTAATACTATTTCCTATGGAAACCTTTTTAACTGCAATATCAAAATGCTCCTTTTTGATGATTTCTTGTACAGTTGTTCCTGTCATCTCTACAATTTCATCTAATATTTTTAAGTAACTATATCCTTTTTTTCCATATCGTTTTAAAACATATGACATATACTCTACAAATGGATATTTCACATCATTTAGAATATCCTTTTTTATATTTTTGATAGTATATATATGCATTTCTTTATTATGTTTTGTATCCTCTATGAATTTTTGTACAATATTTTCTGCCTTCATTTTCTGAATTTGACTACTATATATTTTCTCACATATTTCTCTAATATTTTCTATAATAGCAATTTGAAGAAATATTCCAATATTCCAAATTTCTTCCATACTTAGTGTTTTTTTCGTTTGATAACTAGAAAGATAATTTTCTAAATCCTCTTTTTCAATCTTATTGTCTGTATAGGCTACGATTTCTGCTGCTAATACATAGATTCTTGCAAACCCTTTATATTTTCCATTGGCAATTCCTAAAAAGTTCATATATTTTTTTAGAGGTAATTCTTTTTGTATTTGCTTTACGGTTTCTTCTATGATATAGAAATTATCTAACAACCATTCTCCCGCTGGATGTGTACTAATTCCTAGTTTTACATGTTCATTTAAAAGATTATACACAATTTTGATGGTTTCATAATTTTCCAATAACTGTGGAATAGGATATGTTTCCTTAGATGGCTTATTTACCAAACTATGATTTGATGCAATTTTTTGTAAATGACTTTCTAATTGCTTTTTATCTAACAATGTTCCATCAATTTTTAATATCTTATTTGTTTTCAAAAAAATTCCACTCCTTGCAAATATGTTTTACACATATTGTTTGCAAAGAGTGGATATTTTATACTATTTATACTTTTTTTGTTATTCTAATTATCTACCTTCATCTTCATTTGATAAATCATTAACTCTTTCTTCATAATACTTTTCTAAAGATTCTCCAATTGTATTCCAAGATATTTCTCCATTTTCTAATTGATCATTAAATAACTCTTCTAAATGAACATACGTGTCTGGATTTTTCGTATATACTATTTCACTGCCATCTGTATCTTTGATGCTTGCATAATCTACTGTAATTTCATGATATCCCTCTGCTGTTTCAATTACACCTGCAATTGTTTCATGATTTTCATTATTTACTAAAAAATACCCATCTTTTATTTGTTCATCCACATGTACTTGTCCTTCTTCTAATTGATCAACAGATTTAGGACTTTTTATATAATTTCCTGAAGCATCTTGTATAATTTGTCCAACACTTCCTGCGCTTTGGTAAATAATTCCTAAATCATTTTCATCAATTTGTTCCTTATTTTTTTCTGATAAATCTTCATTGTATTCTTCTAATATTTGATCAATAATCTTGGTATTACTGATAGTATCTTTCGAAACACCTGTCTGGTCATATAAATCCATATTCTGTAATTCTTTTAAATATGCTTCTTTTTTACTTGTTGATGTATTTTCCTTATTTTCAGTTTCCGTTTTTATATTCGTTTTATCTCCTACTTCAGGTTGATTTCCACTTGTTAATAAGGCATTTCCTGTTACAACAATTCCCAATGATCCCAATATAGCTATAATTGTATTTCTGATTCCTTTTCTTGTTCTTTTAGCTTCTATATTTTTAGTTACTTTTTCTCTCCCTTTTTGTGTTAACCTTTTTCCTTTTTCAGTTTCTATCCTTGTAATTTCTGCATCAATTTCTGCATCTTTTTTTGCCTGTCTTTTTGCTTTAAAATTCTCCCATAATCCCATCTTACTTCCTCCTTAGTTTTTTCTATGTTATTAAAAAATTAGTTTTGTATCTAAAGTATCAAATAAATTTTCTGCATATAATCTTTTTTTCTCTTTTATATTATATCATAAAAAAATATATTGTAAACTTTTTTTATTTTTTTATTTTTCTCTTCTTTTCTTTCACTTTCGACAAAATTCTTCATATGATATATTAAACAACTTAAGTTGTTTTAGAAAGGGTGATTTTTAAATGGAAAATAATAAAAAACCATGTCAAATTTTAGATATTGATGGTGTTATATCTGGAGGAAAACAATTTGATTTAGACATTACTTTACCAGAGGATAACAGAGATGTTATTTATGGAGTTGTAAAAAATTGCTTCAAAGAACCAGTTGCAGATGCTGCCGTTAAATTAGTTGAAATTGTTTATGATTGTGGTAAAGAAGAACGTAGACCAATTGGGCATACCTTTACAGATTGTGAAGGAGAATTTGTTTTTGGTCCTTTATGTCCAGGTAAACAATATGCTATTCAAATTTGGGTAAATGATACCAAAAAAATCAAAATTTGTGCAAAATGTCATCATGAGGGAAGATGCTTAAAAGGTGAAAAGCATGAAAAATGTGATTGCTTTTTAGAATCTGATAAATGCAAAGATAAAGATAAAAAAGATGAAAAATGTGATGATAAACACGATGATAAATGTTGGGATAAATATGATGAAAAACATGATGATAAATGTAATAAAAAATGTGATGAAAAGCATGATGATAAAAAACCTGGTTACTATGACAGACCATGTTGTTGCGACAAATCAAATTATTAGTATCTAAATCTGTTATAAAAACTAAAAATCCAACTTTTATTTAAGTTGGATTTTTTTATTTTTTATGACATCTAGGTCTATTTTCTTATACCTTTATTGACATATTTTAGATATCTTATACAATCCCCATCTTTTTTACCATTTGCCTTCCTTTTTTCATCATCTTTCTTTTTGTACTTTTTCCCATTTCTGTATACATCATAGCTGCTCCTGTTACTAATAGTCCTCCTATTACAATACCTTTTACAAATTTCATATTCATCATCCTCTCTAAAATCTTATTTTAACTTTCATTTTTATTAGTATCTCGTATTTTTTGTTTTTTATACCATTTTATAATGGTATAAATTTCATGAATGGCAACAATTGCTAAAAATATTCCAAAACATTTTCTTAATATATTTACATCAATACGAATCGATATATTGGCACCAATAATGGCTCCTAATATTCCAAATATAGAAATGAGTATTGCACTTTGTAGGGCTATATTTCTATTTTTCAAATTTATAATGATTGCTATTATAGATGTGGGAATAAAGAAAATTAAGTTTGTAGCTTGTGCAACATGTTGCTCTATTCCTAATACATATACCAAGAGAAAGATTAATATCGTTCCTCCTCCCATACCTGTTCCACTAATAATTCCTGATATAATGCCTATTAAAATTTCTATCATTTTTTCCTCTTACCTAAAAATCATTTTATAGGAGGCATATATTAAAAAAATAGTAAATGCCATTTTCAAATATTGTACTGGTATCTTTTTTAATACTTTTGCACCTATATATCCTCCTATCATTCCCCCAATTGCACAAAGTATAGAAATATTCCAATCTATATAATGACCTTTGTAATAAAAAATCCCACTTGTGATGACCATTGGTAATATGCAAAATATAGAGGTTCCTCTTGCTTTTTTATCCTCCATATTTAATAAATATACAAGTGCTGGAACCACAATCATTCCACCACCTGTTGAAAAAAGTCCACTCACAATTCCAGCTAATATTCCTATTATGATTTTTCTTACTATATTTTTCATATTTTCTATTTTTTACAATTCTTATTTTTTTATACATTTATTTTTCTTCTTTTTGTAACTTATTAAACATTTCTTCTGCTAGTTGTGTAACTCTTCTATCACATTTTAACATCTGAGCTACAATCTCTTTCCTTAATACTTCATCCTTTATATTTTCTGTTAAATCTAAAAATTTTTGTAAGTGAAACAAATATATTTCATCTTTATTTTTCCATTGATTTTTTTTTGTTTTTTGTTCATCATTTCCATCTCTTGGCATATTATCCTCCTATTGTTATATTTCTATCTATGTTTCCCATATTTTGATATCATATACTAAAAAAATATAAAGATGACAGTTTTTTTATCAAATGTCATCTTTATTATATAACTCTCTATTCTATTCTTATAAATCAATATTTTCATCTTTTATATAATATTTTGTTCCTACCATTTTATCTGGTAAATATTGTTGCTCTACATAGTGTCCTGGAAAATCATGTGGATATAAATACCCATTACTATATCCTAAATCTTTCATTCCTTCAATTGGTGCATTTCTTAAATGCATTGGTACTTCTCCTGTTTCTTTACTTTTTACATCTTCTAGTGCCTTATTAATTGCTAAATAACTTGCATTTGATTTTTTAGATAATGCTACATATATAGCTGCTTCTGATAATATAATTCTTGCTTCTGGCATTCCTACTAAATGTACAGCCTGCATAGCAGCATTTGCAATTACTAATGCCTGTGGATTTGCCAATCCTACATCTTCTGAAGCACAAATTACAATTCTTCTTGCTAAAAACATAGGATCCTCTCCACCATTCAAAGCTCTTGCTAGATAAAATACCACTGCATCAGGATCTGAACCTCTCATAGATTTGATAAAGGCACTAATATTATCATAATGTGCTTCTCCATTTTTATCAAATATGGCTTTTCTATCTTGTACACTATTTTTTACAATTTCATCTGTAATGTGAATATATCCATCTGCATCCATATTGGTTGTTAATACAGCAACCTCTAAACCATTTAAAGCTGTTCTAACATCTCCATTAGCAATGATTGCTAATTTTTTTAAGGTTTCATCTTCTATCTTTATATTATATTCTCCCAATCCATCTTTTCTCGTAATGGCATTTTTTAATATAGTAAAAACATTTTCTATTGTTAATGGTTCTAATTTGATAACCATAGACCTAGAAATCAAAGCTTTATTTACTTCAAAATATGGATTTTCTGTAGTTGCTCCTATTAAAATGATGGTACCATTTTCTACATAAGGAAGTAACGCGTCTTGTTGTAGCTTATTAAATCTATGGATCTCATCAATAAACAATATACTTTTTCCCGCTGGATTTATCATAAAGTTTTTTGTTTCTTCTACAACCCTTTTAATATCTGCTACACCAGAAGTAACTGCATTAATTTTGTAAAATTTATATTTTGTTGTTTCACTAATAACTCTTGCCAGTGATGTTTTTCCACATCCAGGTGGTCCAAATAAGATAATACTAGATAATCTATCAGCCTTTATGGTTCTATATAAAATTTTTCCTTTTCCCAAAACATGTTCTTGTCCAACATATTCTTCTAAGGTTCTTGGTCTCATTCTAAATGCTAATGGCTCATTACTATTCATCATTTCTTCATTCCTTTTTTAATTTGCTAAAATTGTTAATCCTTTCTTAATTAAATCTTCTGTTGTCAAATTAGCTTTATCTA
Organism: uncultured Clostridia bacterium; assembly: GCA_944388795.1. GTDB lineage: Bacteria > Bacillota > Clostridia > TANB77 > CAG-508 > CAG-269. The sequence goes on along the minus strand of CALXKD010000030.1, from coordinate 3,628 downwards.
TTTTCATAAATGCTTTTTCAATTTCTTTTTTGTTATATCCCAAAACTTGCAAAGCTGCAATTGCTTCTTGTACCTTGTTATCATCTTCTATCATTTGTTTTACTTTCATATTTGTTTCACTAATTGTTTTATTATTTGCAGAAGCATTTGTTAATTCTTGAATTTGTTGTTCCTTCTTAATCTTGTCTTTTAATTCTAAGATAATTCTTTTCGCTGATTTAGGACCAATTCCTGGAATTGATGTTAGTACATTAATATCTTCTGATACAATTGCTAATACAAATTCAGAAGGTGTACATACTGCAAGCATGGTTAATGCTGTTTTTGCACCGACTCCGCTTACTGATAATAGTAATTCAAACATTCTTAGTTCTTCATTTGTATTAAATCCATATATACTAATATCATCCTCTCTTACTCTATAATAAGTATATACTTTTACTTGACTTCCAATATCTCCTAATTGATCCATTGCTGTTCCTGACATAAATACTTTATATCCTAGTCCTCCTACATCAATGACTACATATTCTGTCATTTTCATTTCTAATGTTCCTTTTATATATGCTAGCATATCCTTTTCCTTCCTTTATTATACTTTTTCATTTTTGTCCCAAATTGGACATTATGTATCATAAAAATAGGTTGCTTCCAAATCTGCTTCATGTGTTAATAATGCAATTGGATATTTTGTATATGCTGCACCTATTGTATTATATACTTCTTTTGGTTCTGTATATCCCATATGCCAACGAATTGCATATTTTTCTTCTGGTGTTAATTTTATATATTCTGTAATCATCATGACAGATTTTTCTCCATGACCATAAGGTATAGTATCTTCAATAGTATAATATGGTACTTTTTCCCATACACCTAGTGCATTTTTAGCATTTCTATAATCTACTTTATAAAAATTGGTTTTACAGATATCATGTAATAATCCTATAATAATAATAGATTCTTCTGGTACGGTTACCCCTTTTATATTATGTTCTACTTTATGTTTTAAAATTTCATATACTTTTAAACTATGTTCTACTAATCCCCCTTCATAATCTCCATGAAATCTAGTACTAGCAGGTGCTTTAAAAAAATCTGATTTTTCTAAAAAATCAATTAAATTTTCCATTCCTTCTCTATTTACTTTTCTTAATAAATTTAAAAATTCTTCCTTCATTTTTTGCTCCCTCTCTATTTTTATTCTTTCACATTATATAAATTCTATCTTAAAAAGTCAATATATTTTAACAAACTTTTGTTTAGTATATATCTATAAAAAAGACAATTAGAAATTTTTATTCTAATTGTCTTTCATCCTTATTTTCTATCCCAATTTTTGATTCTCTCAATTGCTTTTATGGTATTTTCTCTTGTTCCAAAAGCTGTTAATCTAAAATAGCCTTCTCCATGAGGTCCAAATCCACTTCCTGGTGTACCTACAATATTTACCTCTTCTAATAGCTTATCAAAGAATTCCCATGAGGTCATTCCTTCTGGCACTTTTAGCCAGATATATGGTGAATTAACTGCCCCATAAACAGTAAATCCTGCTTCTTCTAATCCATTTTTGATAATTTTTGCATTTTCTTTATAATATCCAATATTTTCTTCTATCTGTTTTCTTCCCTCTGTTGTATATGTCGCCTCTGCAGCTCTTTGTACAACATATGATACCCCATTAAATTTCGTACAAGTTCTTCTATTCCAAAGTTTATTTAGTTCAACTGTTACTCCATTTTTTGTATATCCTTTTACTGTTTTAGGAATAACCACATAGGCACATCTAACACCAGTAAAACCTGCTGTTTTTGAATAACTTTTAAATTCAATGGCTACATCTTTTGCGCCTTCTACTTCATAAATGCTGTGTGGTACGTTTTCTTCCTCTATAAAAGCTTCATATGCTGCATCATATAATATAATACTGTGATTTTCTTTTGCATAATCTACCCAAACCTTTAAATCTTCTTTGGTTAATACTGTTCCTGTTGGATTATTTGGGAAACATAAATATATCATATCCACTTTTTCTTTTGGTAAAGCTGGTTTGAAATCATTTTCAGCTGTTACTGGTAAGTATACAATATTTTCATATGTTCCTGTTTTTTCATTATATTTTCCACTTCTACCTGACATAACATTTGTATCTAAGTACACTGGATATACAGGGTCTGTAATAGCCACCTTATTATCTACTGCAAATATATCAACAATATTTCCACAATCACATTTTGCTCCATCTGATACAAATACCTCATCTGGGTCTATATCAACACCTCTTGCTTTATAATCATTTTCTACAATGGCTTTTCTTAAAAATTCATATCCTTGCTCTGGTCCATATCCTTTAAATCCTTCTGCTGTTCCAATTTCATCAACCGCTTTATGCATTGCTTCTAAGCAAGCTGGTACAATTGGTTTTGTAACATCTCCTATTCCTAATTTGATGATTTCTTTATCCGGATTGTTTTTACTATATTCTGTTACCTTTTTCGCTACTGTAGAAAACAAATAGCTTTCTTGTAAATTTAAAAAATTTTCATTTATTTTACTCATATTATCAATTCCTTTCTTTTATTCTTTTGGCATATCCATTAGTTCGCCTTCAAAAACAGTCACTGCTGGTCCTGTCATATATACATGATTATCTTCTTTGCTCCATTCAATCTCTAAAATTCCACCTAATAATTCTACTTTTACTATATTTTCTGTTAAACCATTTAAACTACATGCTACAACTGATGCACAAGCGCCTGTACCACAAGCTAATGTTTCTCCAGCGCCTCTTTCCCAAACACGCATCTTTATATATTTTTTATCTACAATTTCAATAAATTCTACATTGGTTTTGTTTGGAAATACTTTGTCTACCTCTAAAATTTTCCCATAGGTTTCTACATCAAATTCTTTTGTATTTTCCACAAAAGTAATGGCATGTGGATTTCCCATTGAGACACATGTAAATGTAAATTCTTTATCTTTTGCTTTTAACTTTAAATTTTTTACTGGTTCTTCTTCTGAAATAACAGGTATTTTCTTTGGTGTAAGGATTGGTTCTCCCATATCCACCTTTACTGTTTTTACCTTTCCTTCCTCCACATTTAATTGTAATGTTTTGACACCTGCTAATGTTTCTATGGTAACTTCTGTTTTATTGGTAAGTCCTTTATCATATACAAATTTTCCTACACAGCGAATTCCATTTCCACACATTTCTGCCTCACTACCATCTGCATTAAACATCCTCATTTTAAAATCGGCAATCTCACTTTTACATATAAGAATTAATCCATCTGAACCAATTCCAAAATGTCGATTGCTAACAAATTGAGCTAGAGATGATTCCTTTTCTATATTTTGATGGATAGCATCCATATAGACATAATCATTCCCTAGCCCATGCATTTTTGTAAATTTTATCATTTTCCTTCACCTCTTTTGGGTATTACTATATCGTATAATATAATTATATTACACTATTTTGGATTTTATCATAGTATCCTATTTTTGTAAATATAAAAAATTCATAAAATCTTAACTTTTGTATTATGTCAATAATTTTTGAATATTTCACTAAAAAATAGCTTTATTTTATTAGCGAATATTTCACCATATGTACAATCTT
>CALXKD010000029.1 GCA_944388795.1 uncultured Clostridia bacterium | reverse complement strand
AAATTATTATTTATGTTCAAAATATAAATTTCAAAAATGTTTCAAAAAACATTCATTGACGTATAAAAAACAAGATGATATTATCTCAGTATGAAAAATTGAAAGCAAGAGACTAAGTTAGAGAAATCTAGCTTTTTTTCTTGCTTTTTGTTTTTTTAATAAATTAAATGGAGGTCTTGATTATGGCAGAAACAAACCAATTACTTATAAATTACTACAAGAAAGAAGAAATGAAGAAAGTCAAAAAAATGATGGAAGAAAAACTTGAAGTGGGAGAAATTATAAAAAGTGTTAATATGGAATGGATTAGCAAAGAAGAAGTTTTAAATATACTAGGAGAAGATTATGAGCCAGTCATAAAAGAAAGTAAAGTAGAAGACAAACATAAAAATGAAAATATGATTAATACACCTAGTGTAATACAAAATACACCAATGGAAATAGCCAAAAAATACAAAAAGTATTTTGAAGAATATAACCAAAATAGAAAAGAAATTTGCAAAGATAAAAATATCAGTAATGGAACATTTCAAAAATATTTAAGATTGAATTATTTGATACCAGAATTACAAGAACTTGTAAATAACAAAAAGCTAGGGATAAATTCAGCAGAACATATAAGTTTTTTAGATGAGAAAAAACAAATTAGGATAGCAGAAATAATACAAAATTATAATTACGAAATCACAGATAACATAGCTCAAAAAATAAAGAAAGATTTTGGAAAAAGCAAAAAAATAAGTGAAAACTATATTCTAAGTAAGGAAAAATTAGAAAGTTATAAAAATGAGAAGAGTTTTAAATTAACTTTTACACAAGAAGAAATACAAAAGTATTTTAATGGCATACCAAACAAAAAAATAAAAGAATACATTATAAGTATTTTAGAAAATACACAAGATGTATGAATTACAGTATGTGGAAATATAGATGAATGATAAAGAAAAAAGAGGAATGTAAAAGAAAAGCTTTTAATATACATTAATAAAAAAGGCAAGTGACGTGTATGAAAATTCAAAAATATAAATTTGAGAAAAATGAAATACTTCAAATATATATTAAGAAATCAGAGCAAGAAGATTTAAAAATTATAAAAGAAATTAATGAGTTAAAAAAACATTATTCAAACATAACAATGTTTATTAGTGGAGAAAATGAAACTATAAAAACAATAAAAGAAATGATGAATTACGAAAAAAGTAAAAATAAGAGATAAAAGGATTGTATTTGTCATAAAAAGAAGATAAAATATAGATAATCTAAAAACACAATATATTTATCTTCGGAAAGGATAAATATATTGAAAGTTGTATGTTACTGTAGGTTAAGTAAAGATGATAACAAAAGTAGATATAGTAGTATAAATGCACAGATGGAACTAGCGAAAGAATATGCTGATTCTCAAGGCTGGAATATATCTAAATACTATATTGATGATAATGTATCTGGATATATTTCAAATGATGAAAGACCAGAATTTAGTAAAATGCTACAAGATATTGATGATGGAAAAGTAGATATTATTCTAGCAAAAGATTTATCAAGAATCGGTCGTAAAGGTAGCAGAACACTTACATTTATTGATGAATTAAAAGAGAAGAATGTAAATTTAATACTAACTAAGGATACTTTTGGAGAATTTAATTTATTAGAAGGAGATGATGATTTACTAGGTCTTTCTACTTGGTTTAATGAAAGATATGTAAAAGAAGTATCAAAAAAAGTAAAAATTGGTATGCACAAACAATTAGAAAAGGGAATATTACTTCAAGGTACAAAATTTGGATATTTAAAAACTGCTAAAAAAGGTGAATTAATAGTTGATGAAAGTGTAAGAGAAACTATAACAACCATATTTGATTTATATGAGCAAGGCTTAGGAATGAGAAAGATTTGCCATAAACTAAATTTTGAATATGACTTTTTAACACCATCACAGGTAATAGAAAGAAATTTAAAAGAGAAAGGGAAAAGTTATAAAAAGCCAGTCAAAAAATTGTGGGATATTTATATGGTAAAAAGAATTTTAAAAGATGAGATTTACATAGGAACACTCATAACACATAAAACAGAAAGAAAAGATATTCATAAACAAGGCAAAAAAGTAAAAAGAGAAAATCAATACATATTTGAAAATCATCATGAGGCGATTATATCAAAAGAACAATTTGAAAGAGTGCAAGAAATGATGAAAAAAAGAGTAAAAAATTCTAGTATTTACACAAAGAAAAAAAGAGACTATATATTTGGTGGATTTTTAAGATGTGGAGAATGCAAACGGTAGTGTTACAGGAGTAGCAAGAGTTAGAAGTCAAAGAGAAGGATATGTCCCTAAAAAATTATATGAATGCGTGGCTTATAGGAAATATGGTAAGTCAAGATGTGTATGTCATAATGTAAGAGAAGATTATTTACTTGCTAATTTTAAAAATTTCTTGATACTATTAAGAGATAATTATATTTCAGAAATAAATAATTTAAAGTTGAAAGAATATAAATCTAGCAAAAAGAAAAATCTTGAAGAACAAAAAAACAATTTAAAGAATTTGGAAGCAGAATATAAAGTTTTAATATCACAGAGAATAAAAGAAATAGCAAGTTCTTCAAAAGATAAAAAAGAATTTATAGAAAATACATATAGAAGTTTAGAAGAAGAAAAGTATAAAGAAATAGAAAAGGCAAAAAAGAAATTACAAGAGTTGCAAAATGAAGATTTAGAAATAAAGCAAGAAAAAATGAAGCAAACAATAGATTATTTTAACCAAATTATAGAAGCGGAAGTACCAGATAAAGTGATACTGAATATGCTAATTGATAAAATTTACATTTATCATGATAAAACGGCAAAATTTGAATTGAAAATAGATATTAAAAAATTAATTTAGAGAGATTGATTGTAAAGATAGATAAAGAATGATAAAATAGTATTAATACAAAAAAAGAAGAGGGGATGTTTATAATGAGAATTGGAATAGATATAGATGATGTTATTACAGATACATCTAAAGCGATGGAAAAATATATTTTAAAATATGATAAAAACGGCGAAATTTCTAATCACTTAGAAGAAATTATGAGAGGGGAAATGCCAACACAAAATATTAAAAATTTTTTTGCAAAAAATGCTTTAGAAATTGTAAAAAAGGCAAAATTAAAAAATAATGTAAAAGAAGTACTACAAAAATTATTTGATGAAGGTAATGAAATCTTTATTATAACATCAAGGGGAGAAATAAAAATTAAAGGATCAGAAGAAACTACTTTAGAGTATTTTAAATCAAATAATATTAAATATACAAAAATATTATTTAATGTATTTGACAAAGCAAAGAGCTGTAAAGAAAATAGTATTAATTTAATGATAGATGATTCAATAAAACATTGTTCTGAATGTGAAAAAGAAAATATTAAAAGTATTTTATTTACATCAATTGTTAATCAATCAATTGAAACAAAATTAGATAGAGTGGAGAACTGGTTAGAACTAGAAAATAAAATTAATCAGTATTATAAAAAATAAAATGTTCAACTGTGTAGATATAGTCACAACACTATGCTGGTGTTGCATTTGATGTAGGGCAAACATTATCGGCGGAAAGAAGAAGGGTTCTTTGGAATAGTGCAAATAATTCGGGTGTGTGGACTTATGTGGAACCAATCTCTTTAACACCAACATGGGTACATTTTGATAAAAGGTTTGGTTCTCCAGCATGTAGTACAGGTGGGTTTCCACAATTAAGAAGAGGAAGCTTGAGTAATTATGTATTAATTGCACAAGATGATTTAAATACATTAGGATATCGTACAAATGGATTAGATGGGATATTTGGAGCCGCAACACAAAATGCAGTCAGAGAATATCAAAGAACAAGAGGATTAGCAGTAGATGGAATTGTAGGATGTAATACTTGGCGTTCATTACAAGAAGAGGTTGTGGGAACAGGTGCTACAAGTACAACAATAAATTAAAAAATAGAAGGAATGTTATAATGTTCCTTCTATTTTTAGTTATGAGATTTCTTTATAATTACTTTTATTTTCTTGCATTTTTACAAGTTGTGTGGTAAGCAAGTAGACAATCTCTTTATTATAATTATTTAATTTCATATAAGCTTCTAAAAATTTATCATCTACTAAATCATTAAGAGAAGAGGAATCAGATTCTATTAAATCATCGAAAAGAAAATTAGAACTGATATTAAGAGCTTTACAAAGATTAATAATGGTTGTTGCACTTCCAAAGGCAATACCTCTTTCTAATTGACTGATATACCTAGTTGATAAAGAAAGTTTTTCAGCTAATTTTTCTTGTGTATAATTTGTTCTAGATCTTGCTAATTTTATTTTTCTTCCGATATTTTTTCTTAAATATTTTTCATTACTATCCATAAACTTTCCTCCATACTAATTTATATAGAAGTATATCAATTAGAAATTTAAAATAGAATGAACTAATAATTAGATAAAATGATATACAAAATACGAATTGTTCATGTTTACAAACATAAAAAAAGGAATAAATTATAAAAAATATAAAAAAATTCGAAAAAAGTATTGCAAAATCATAAAACTTATATTAAAATCTAAGTGAAGTGGAGAGAAGTGGTACAAAGTGGTGAGAAAAGGAAATGAGGTGGAAAACCATTGCTAATTGGTGAATATGAGCATTCTCTAGACGTTAAAGGCAGATTAATTATGCCAGCAAAATTAAGACAAGATATGGGAGAAAAGTTCATCGTAACAAAAGGGTTAGATGGATGTTTATTTGCATTTTCACAAGAAGAATGGTTAAATTTCGAAACAAAATTAAAAACATTACCTCTTTCTGACAAAAATGCCAGAAACTTTGTAAGATTTTTCTTATCAGGTGCAACAGAATGTGAATTGGACAAGCAAGGAAGATTCCTAATACCAAATAACTTAAGAAATGCGGCAAACTTAGAAAAGGAAGTTGTTATAATCGGTGTAGGGACAAGATTAGAAATATGGAATAAACAGACATGGGAAAAATGTGATGAAGATATATCAGCAGATGAAATAGCAGAAAACATGGCAAATCTTGGTATATAACTTGAAAAAGTTTATATAGATACAAAAGACAAAGATACAAAAGATAAATAAAAAATAAACAAAAGATAAAAAGTAAGTGAACAAAAGATAAAAGTACAAAAGCTTTAAAAAATACAAAAGATAAATTTTTTAAAGTACAAAAGATTCCAAGAAATAAAGATACAAAGATAAATTATAAGAAACAAAAGCAAATTTCACAAAAGAATGAATAAAAACAATTTGAAACCCAAAAGAAAAATGACAATATACAAAGATAAAGACAACTGGTAGTTTTCTAATTACCAGTTGTTTAAGCATAATAAGATATATAAGAGGTGTAAAATTGAAATTTGAACACAAACCAGTCTTGCTAAAGGAATGTATAGAAGGCTTACAGATAAAACCAGATGGTATTTATGTGGATGGGACAATAGGAGGAGCAGGACATAGTATAGAAATTGTAAAAAGATTATCCAATAAAGGCTTATTAATTGGTATTGATAGAGATGAGGAAGCATTAGAGGCAGCTAAAGAAAGATTAGCTATATATAAAAACGTAATATATATTCATGATAATCATGACAATATAAAAGAAATATTACAAAAACTTGAAATCAATCAAGTAGATGGAATTTTATTAGATTTAGGTGTTTCTTCATATCAATTAGATGAAAGAAATAGAGGTTTTAGCTACTTAGGGGAAAATGAACTGGATATGAGAATGGATAAAAGCCAAGAATTAACGGCTAAAAGAGTTGTCAATTACTATTCTGAAAAAGAATTAGCCAATATTATTTATGAATATGGCGAAGAACGATTTTCAAGACAGATTGCTAGAAATATATGCAATTATAGAAAAGAAAAGACAATTAATACAACAAAAGAGTTAGTAGAAATCATTGAAAAATCTATTCCTAAATCAAAACAAAATGATGGACATCCAGCTAAAAGAACTTTCCAAGCAATTAGAATAGAAGTGAATAATGAAATAAAGCCATTATATAATACAGTAAAAAATTCTATAGAGTGTTTAAAACCACAAGGAAGATTATGTATTATCACATTTCACTCTTTAGAAGATAGAGCAGTAAAAAATGCCTATATAGAAGCAAAAGGAAAATGCACATGCCCTAGTGACTTACCATATTGTGTATGTGGGGCAAAATCTTTAGGAAACATGGTTAATAAAAAACCAATAGTAGCAACAAAAGAAGAACAAGAGGAAAATTCTAGAAGTAAAAGTGCAAAGCTAAGAATTTTTGAAAGAATATAAACAAAAGTAAAGAGGAGGTGAAATAACTTATGGCAGCTAGATATCAATATGAAACCAGTCCTAGAAAATTAGAACCAGAATATGGAAGAGAAAAAAAGAATCAAAAGATAAAAGTTGTAAAAGATTTACCAAAACAAGAAATCAAGATATCTAAAGAGCAAAAAATGAGACATAGAAAAGCAACTTTATTAGTGTTGGCTATTTTCGCTGTATTGCTTACCATAAGTTATCGAAACACACAAATTAATGAGAAATTTAGTGAGATGCAAACATTAAAGACAGAATTAGCCTCTTTACAAAAAGAAAATGAACAATTACAAGTTACAATAGAAAATAGTTTGAATTTAAGTAATATAGAAAAACAAGCAAAAGAAAAATTGGGTATGCAAAAATTAACCAATAAACAAACTGTATATGTTAGTTTACCAAAAAAAGATTATATAGAATCAGCAACAGAAAAAGTGGAAATCAGTGATAATAAAAATTGGTTTGAAAAATTTGTTGATAAACTATTTAATAGATAATTGTGAAAGAACAGTTATCTATTTTTTTATGGAAAAATTCAGAGGATGAAAGTAGAATATTCAGTACCTCTGAGGAATAAAAATAAACACCTTTAATAAATATTATTAGAGGTGTTTTTATGAATGAAATAAAACTGACCAGCAAAAAGAAAATGAGAAATACATTATTTATCACATTTTTAATTATGATATGCTTGATTGGTAGAATAGGATATATACAATTGATACAAGGAAAGGAATTATCTGAATTGGCCTATCAGCAGCAAACATTAGATAGAAAAATAAATCCTAAAAGAGGAACCATATATGATGCAACAGGAAATAATATATTAGCAGTTAGTAGTACAGTAGAAACGGTTACAGTAAATCCAGGAAATATTGCAAGTGAAGATAAAGAAAAGGTGGCAAATGCATTAGCTAATATATTTGAATTAGATTATGAAACTGTATTAAAAAAAGTTAAAAAAAGAAGTTCTATAGAAACAATTGTTAAAAAAGTAGATAAAGATAAAACAGATGAACTAAGAAAATGGATGGAAGAAAATCATATAGCTAGTGGAATTAATATAGATGAAGATACTAAAAGGTATTATCCATATAATGATTTAGCATCACAGGTAATTGGCTTTTGTGGAAGTGATAATCAGGGCTTAGATGGAATAGAAGCAAAATATGACAAGGAATTAAAAGGAGAACAGGGGGCCATACAAAAGCATGCAGATGCAAAAGGGGGAGAAATAGGAGAAGAAGGAGAAAATTACGTATCAGCGATTGATGGGAATGATTTAGTATTGACCATTGATTTAACCATACAATCTATTGTTGAAAAATATTTAGAAGAAGCATGTATTGATAATGTTTGTACAGATGGTGGTAGTATTATTGTTATGAATCCACAAAACGGAGATATTTTGGCTATGGCCAATTACCCGAGTTATAATTTGAATGAGCCATATGAGCCATATACAGATGAATTAAAAGGAACATGGGATTCGCTAGAGCAACAAGAAAAAACTACATATTTACAAGCAGTATGGAGAAATAAAGCAATAGCAGATACCTATGAGCCAGGATCAGTATTTAAATTAATTACAGCCTCAGCAGCCCTGGAAGAGGGAATAACAGATACAGATAATGAGGGGGAATTTTCTTGTACAGGGGGAATAGAAGTAGCTGGTGTTAGAATAAAATGCTGGAGATATTATAGACCACATGGGCAAGAAAGTTTAAGGCAAGCATTAATGAATTCTTGTAATCCTGTCTTTATAGGGTTAGGACAAAAATTAGGTGTTACAAAGTATTATGAGTATTTAGAAAAATTCAAATTATTAGAAAAAACGGGAATTGATTTACCAGGAGAGGCAGGAAGTATTTTTTTAGCAAAGGAAAAAGCTGGACCGGTAGAATTGGCTACGATTAGTTTTGGGCAAAGATTTGAAATAACGCCAATACAATTAGCAACAGCAGTGTCAAGCATTGCTAATGGTGGAACAAGTATAAAACCAAGAGTAGTAAAACAAATCATTAATAGTGAAACAAAAGAAGTTACAGAAATTCCTGTACAAAAAGAGGATACAGTTATTTCAAAAGAAACATCAGAAAAAGTATTAAGTATGATGGAAAGTGTTGTATCAGAAGGAACTGGTAAAAACGCAAAAGTAGCAGGATATAGGATAGGGGGAAAGACAGGAACTTCAGAAGATGGGGTTAATACCAACAAGTATGTAACTTCTTTTTGTGGAGTAGCACCTATTGATAACCCACAAGTAGTTGTATTGGTTACATTATATAATCCTACAGGAGAAGGTGGTCACCAAGGAGGAGGGGTTGCAGCACCTGTAGGAGGACAGATTTTTAGTGAGATATTACCATATTTAGAAGTAAATAAACAAGTGTTAGAAGAAGATAGTGAAGAAGTACTTCAGCAAGTTCAAGTACCAGATATTATGGGGAAATCCTTAAAAGAGGCAGAACAAATTCTTAGAGAAAATCATTTAGAAATGTCTATAGAAAATGAAGAGATAGATAAAGAAAATACATATGTAAAAAATCAAATTCCGAGTAGCGGAATAATGGTAAATGAAGAAAGTAAGGTAATCATAGAATATTGAGTAAAAATTAAATAGAATAGTCCTATTTGTAGAAAAAAATACATATTTGTAAATCATAAAATTATTTTTAACAAATATGAAAAAAAACTATACAAAAAAGCATTTTCGTTATATAATATGAAAGATTAAATGGAATAATTTGCATATAATCAAGTATTCATAATCGAAAGGATTGAAAAAAGATGGAACTAAAAAATATGTTAGTAGGGTTAGAAAACCTAAAGGTAAAAGGAGATTTAGATATTGAAATATCTGGAGTTGAGAGCAACTCAAAAAATGTAAAAAAAGGCTATTTGTTTGTAGCTATACAAGGGTTTTCAACAGATGGACATCAATATGTGGAAAATGCAATTGAAAATGGAGCAATAGCTGTGATGATACAAGAAGGTTGTAATTTAAAAGGAATAAAAATACCAGATAATGTAACTGTTGTCATGGCAAAAGATACGAGAGAAGGATTGGCTATTGTGTCAGATAATTTTTATGATCATCCTTCAAGAAAATTTAAATTAATCGGTGTGACTGGAACTAAAGGAAAAACGACAACAACATTTATGATAAAAGAAATTTTAGAAAAAGCAGGAAAAAAAGTAGGGCTAATTGGAACAATAGCAACTTATATAAATGGGAAGAAAATAAAAGATAGTGATAGAACAACACCAGAAAGTTTAGAATTACAACAAACCTTTGCTCAAATGGTAAAAGAAGGCGTTGAAGTAGTCGTTATGGAGGTTTCTTCACAAAGTTTAAAACTAAATAGAGTAGAGGGCTGTGAATTTGATATTGTTCTATTTACCAATTTTTCAGAAGATCACATAAGTCCAAAAGAACATCCAGACATGCAAGATTATTTTAGTTCAAAATTAAAATTATTTAAAATGTGTAAAACAGGAATTGTTAACACAGATGATTTATATGGTGCAAAAATACCAAGATTATTTCCAGAAAGTAATATAACGACTTATGGAATTGATAATTATGCAAATGTTTTGGCAAAAGATATAACAATTACCAATTCTTATGTGGATTTCAGAGTAAAAATAAAAGACAGAAATGAAAGAGTAAAAACAGGAATACCTGGAAGGTTTAGTGTATATAATTCATTAGCAGCAATTTGTGTGGCACAAAAATTTGGAGTGGAACCTGAGAAAGTAAAAGAAGCTTTATTAGAGGTAAGAGTACCAGGAAGATCAGAATTAGTAGATAATAAAAGAGAAATACCAATTATGATAGATTATGCACATTCACCAGAAAGTCTAGAAAATATACTTCAAGCAACTAAAAGTTATACAAGAGGAAAAGTGATATCTGTATTTGGATGTGGAGGAGATAGAGATGCTGGCAAAAGACCAATCATGGGAGAAATATCAGGAAGAATTGCAGATTTTACAATTATTACTTCAGACAATCCAAGAACAGAAGATCCAGAAAAAATAGTAGAGCAAATTGAAGAAGGTATCAAAAAGACAAATGGAAAATATATGGTTATTGTAGATAGAGTAAAAGCGATAAAAGAGGCTATAAAGATGGCGACCAAAAGAGATATTATTATTTTAGCAGGAAAAGGACATGAACCATATCAAGAAATTAATGGAAAAAAATATCCATTTGATGAAAGAATTATTGTGAAAGATATTATAGAAGAATTAAATAAAGAAGCAAAAAATAGTAGCAAGAAAAATAAAAACTAAAGAAAGGTTGGATTAAATTGATATTTGAAGTAAAGACATTAGTGATTTCATTTGTGATATCTATCATTTTAGGATTCATCATCATTCCCATACTAAAAAAATTAAAGGTCGGGCAAATTGAAAGAGATGATGGACCACAATCACATTTAAAAAAGCAAGGTACCCCTACAATGGGAGGAATTATCATTATCATTGCTATGATTTTAGTTGTGACAGGAACTTATATATGGTTAACAATGCATCAAGAATATGAAATAGCAAATAAAATATTACCGATATTATTATTAACTATTGGATTTGGATTAATCGGATTTATAGATGACTTTAAAAAACTAGTTTTAAAAAATACAGAAGGATTAAAACCAAGTTATAAAATGATAGGGTTACTTGTTGTTTCAGTGGCCTATGTCATATATTTAGTATATGGATTAAAAATTGGAACAGAAACATATATACCAATTGTAAAAACATATATAACACTTCCTATATATGTATATATACCATTTGCAATTGTTGTTATATTAGGAGCAACAAATGCAGTTAATTTAACAGATGGAATAGATGGATTGTCATCTAGTGTGTGTGCTATTATTATCACATGTTTAGCAATTATAGGAATTACTTCAGAAATTTATGAAGTATCTATATTTGCAAGTATTGTGATTGGATGTGTTTTAGGCTTTTTAATGTTTAATATTCATCCAGCCAAAGTTTTTATGGGAGATACAGGCTCTTTAATGCTAGGAGGCGTTATATCAGGCTTAGCATTATATTTAAAAATGCCATTATTATTAATTGTAATTGCATTAGTGCCAGTATTAGAAACCATATCTGTTATGATACAAGTGGCATATTTTAAAAAGACAGGAAAACGATTTTTCAAAATGGCACCATTGCATCATCATTTTGAATTATCAGGATGGAAGGAAAATAAGGTAGTAATTGTATTTAGCATAGTAACATTAGTATTATGTGTAATTGGACTAAAGATAATATAATGTAAGGAAGGAAGAAAGTAATGACAAAAAAGAAAGGTAAGAGTTTTTCAAGCTTTCTAAAAAACCCAATTGATTTTACACTATTGATAACCATATTATTACTATTATCAATAGGATTAATTATGCTACTTTCAGCAAGTTCACCATCAGCACTTTCTGAAAGTGGAAATAGTTATTCATATTTTTTTAGACAGGCAATTTTTGCTGTAGCTGGATTATTTATGATGTGGGTAATCTCTAATATTGATTATCGATTTTATCAAAAATATTATAAATTAGCATATGTTGTTGCATTCCTATTATTATTAGCTGTACCATTAATTGGTAGAGAAGTAAATGGAGCCAAAAGATGGATATATGTAACAGAGACACTTTCATTTCAGCCATCTGAACTTGTAAAGGTATTAATGATTATATTTTATGCAGCCATATTAGTAAAAAATAGGGATGAATTAAATAAATATGGAAAAGGATTTTTAAAACATATTATTATATTAGCACCCATAATTGTCTTATTATTAATTGAACCACATTTTAGTGCATCTATTATTATCATAGGAATTGTAGCAATTATGATGATAATTGCAGGATGTAAATTTTGGCATTTTCTTGTATCAGGCTTAGTGGTAGGAGTGCCTGGAATCGTAGCATTAATTTTCTTAGAGCCATATAGACTACAAAGAGTAATTACTTTCCTAAATCCATGGAGTGATCCGACAGGAGATGGATGGCAGGTTATCCAAAGTTTATATGCGATTGGTTCAGGTGGATTATTCGGAGCAGGACTTGGTGAAAGCAAGCAAAAATATTTATATATTCCAGAACCACATAATGACTTTATATTTTCTATATTGGCAGAGGAATTAGGATTTATAGGATGTGCGGTTGTCATTATATTATTTGCGATATTTATTTGGAGAGGAATCTTAATTGCTATGAGATCACCTGATATGTTTGGTAGTTTGATTGCAATAGGAATCACAGCACAAATTGCTATACAAGTTATTATTAATATTGCGGTTGTAACTTCCTCAATGCCAGCAACAGGAATGCCATTACCATTTTTTAGTTATGGTGGTACGTCCTTATTTATATTACTCTGTGAAATGGGTGTGCTCTTAAATATATCGAAGGCAGGAGCAAAAAGAGAGTAAAGGAGAAAAAAATGAAAGTAGTTATAGCGGCTGCAGGAACAGCAGGACATATAAATCCAGGCTTGGCAATTGCAAAAAAAATACAAGAGGAGCAAAAGGATTCCAAAATCATTTTTATTGGAACAACAAGAGGTTTGGAAAATGATTTAGTGCCAAGAGCAGGATATGAATTGAAAACAATAGATGCTTATGGACTAAGTAAGAAATTATCCATTGAAAATATCAAAAAGATGATAAAGACCTTAAAAGGATTTGGAGAAGCTAAAAAAATATTAGAAGAATTTAAACCAGATATTGTAATAGGAACAGGAGGATATATTTGTGGTGCAACAATATCAGCTGCACATCAATTAAAAATTCCGACATTATTACATGAAAGTAATGCATTTCCAGGAAAAGCTGTAAAAATGTTAGCTAAAAAAACAGATACCATTTTAGTTTCTTTTGAGGCAGCGATTGAAAGAATAAAAAATGCTAAAAATATTGTATATACAGGAACACCAGTTAAGATAAAAAAGCAAAACTATAGTGAGCAACAAAAAAATGAGATAATAAAAAAATCAGGACTAAAAGAAAATATACCGATCGTATTAGTTTTTGGCGGGAGTCAAGGAGCTAGAAAAATTAATAATGCTATTGTAGAAATCATTAAAAATAAATATAATGAAAATTATCAAATGATTTGGGCAACAGGACCAAAACAATATGATATTATAAAAGAGGAATTAGAAAATGACGAAATAAACATCAATAATATTTCTAATATGAAGGTTGTTCCATATATATATAACATGGAAGAAATGATGAATGTAGTAGATGTAATTGTAGCAAGAAGTGGAGCTATGACAATTACAGAAATATCAAATTTAGGTAAACCATCTATTTTAGTACCATTGCCTAATGTGAGTCATGACCATCAATTATATAATGCAAAGGTTCTAGAAGATGTGGGAGCAGCAGATATTATACTAGATAATGATTTGGATGGAAAAAAGTTGAATGATCATATTGAAAAAATTGTATTAGATAAAGAGAGATGTAGAAAAATGGCAGAAAATGCACAAAAAGTTTCTACAAATCATGTGGAAGATAAAATTTATGAACAAATTATAAAAACAATAAGTAATAAAGTGTCATAATGAAAGGAAAAATCATGTTTAAAAGTATACAATTTAAGATAATAATCGTATTTTTTTTAATAGGAATAATTGTGATTACAGGTTTAGGAGTAGCATATATTCATTCAATAAACGATTTAGAAACAAATCTTGAAAATAAAGAAATAGGAGATATGATAGAGCTTACACAATATATACAACAAATGAGACAGACCAATATCACCTCCTTGATTGTAGCAGGTGTCATATTTGCAATAGGCGGTGTTTTGATTGCTATTGTATTGTCTAGATTTGTGATATATCCAATTAATAAGCTAATAAAAAGTGCAGAAAAAATAACAGAGGAAGAAAAGAAAAAAGATAATGCAACATTATCTAAAGATAGCACGAAAAAAGTTAAAAGTAAAAAAAATGAGGCTGTTAATATCGAGGATTTTTTAGGTGCTATGACGACTGAATTGAAGGAAAAATTAAGTGAGGTTTCTACACAAAAGAATCAAATAGAAACCATTCTTTTACATATGACAGATGGAATTATTGCTTTTAATATGGAGGGAGAAATCATATTAATCAATCCAGCTGCTAAAAAGTTTTTAAGTATTCGACCAGAGGATATTACATTTGATGATATTTTTGCAAAGTTTCATTTAGGAATTAATATGGAAAAAATTATATATTTAGAAAACTGGACTTCAACAGAGCAAAGGATACAAGTAGAAGATAAATATATGAATGTATTTTTTGCACCTTTTAAAAATGAATCTGATAGGCCAAATGGAGTAATAGCAGTTATACAAGATATAACAGAACATGTTAGACTAGATAATATGCAAAAAGAATTTGTGGCAGATGTTTCACACGAATTAAAAACACCAATTACTTCTATTATGGGATATGCAGATACTTTATTAGAAGGAGAATATGACAAAGAAACACAAGATAAGTTCTTAAATGTGATTGCTTCAGAGGCTAGAAGAATGGCAAGACTTGTTACAGATTTATTAACCTTATCTAGATATGATAGTAATCAAAATAAAGTTAGAAAAGAGTCTTTTGATTTAGGTGAACTTGTAAAAAAATGCCAAGATAAACTAGCGATTGAAATTAAAAAGAAGAATCATACAGTAAATTCTTTTGTAACAGCAGATGTTCCACCAGTTTACGCAGATAGAGATGATATAGAAAGAGTGGTTTTAAATATATTAACCAATAGTATTAAATATACACCAGAGGGTGGAGAAATCAAAATATATGTAGGATTTGTATATAATGATGCATATATAAAAATCTTTGATAATGGTATTGGAATACCAGAAGAAGATCTATCAAGAATATTTGAAAGATTCTATAGAGTAGATAAAGCACGTACAAGAGAAATGGGAGGTACAGGCTTAGGTCTTTCTATAGCTAAGGAAATACTAGATAAAAATGGTGGCAGTATTGATATAAAAAGTACAGTTGGACAAGGTACAGAAGTGGTTATTAGAATACCAACAAAAGGCTGATAATAAACTTGTGAAACATGTTACAAATTATTTCAAAAAAATAGGTCTTTACATTGAAAAATAAAAAAATATAATGTATAATAGATTAGATTTTAAGAGTTAAAGGAGAGAAAAAAATTGAATCCAAAGATAAAAGAAGCATTAGAATGGGTATATTGTATTATTATTGCGATAGTATTAGCATTATTATTTAGATATTTCATTGGAACACCAACAATTGTACAACAGGTATCAATGAAACCAACATTAGAACAAGATCAAAGATTATGGTTAAATAGATGGTCAAGAACGACAAAAACATTGCCAGAAAGAGGCGAAATTATTACATTTGAAGCACCATCCAAAAAATCATATACAAGTACAGAAATTGATAATGATAATCCTGTTGCAAAATATGAAAATGAACCAACGAATATATTTGGAAAATTTACAAAATATGTATTAGAAATTGGAAAAGAAAGTTATATAAAAAGAGTCATAGCACTTCCAGGAGAGCATGTAGAAATTAAAGAAGGAAAAGTATTCATCAATGGACAAGAAATGGAAGAACCATACTTACAAGATGGAGTCGTAACAGATGTTGTTGGTATAGGATTTTCAGATTTTGTTGTTCCAGAAAACACGGTATTTGCTATGGGAGATAATAGAACACATAGTACAGATTGTAGAACATTTGGATGTATACCACTAGAAAAAATAGAAAGTACAGTAGCTATTAGAATATGGCCATTGGATAAATGGGGAAAAGTAGATTAGAAAATAGAGGAAAAAATCTCTATTTTCTTTTTTTTCTTGAAAAATAGACATTTTTAATATATAATAATAAAAGTTGAAGGAATATATATGAGGAGTAAATAGCAAATGTTTGATGAGATTATTGGAAATGAGCGAATAAAAGATACATTACAAAAAAGTTTAAAAGAAAACAAAGTATCTCATAGTTATATGTTTGTTGGAATAGAAGGCATTGGAAAACAAATGATGGCAAAAGCTTTTGCACAAATGATATTATGTACCAATACAGAGCAAAAAGGATGTAATAAATGTAAATCATGTGTTGAATTTCGTTCTGATAATCATCCAGACTTTTTATATATAGAGCCAGATGGAAATAGTATAAAAATAGAACAAATACGATATTTACAAAGAAAAATACAAGAAAAACCCATTATTTCAGATAGAAAAGTATATATGATAAATGATGCTAATAAAATGACAACAGAGGCACAAAATTGTTTATTAAAAACACTAGAAGAGCCACCAGAATATGGTACAATTATATTAATAGGAAGTAATGAAAATGCGTTTCTAAATACAATAAAATCAAGATGTATGATTATTTCATTTAAGCCAATTGAGAAGGAAGCTATAAAAAAATATATGGAAGAAACATACGGATTACAAGATATACATGCTAATATGTTACATGCATTTCAAGGAAGTATTGGAAAAGCAATAAAGTTAAAAGATAAGCAAGAACAATATCAAAAAATAGAAACAATAATAGAGTCATTAGATAAGAAAAATATAATAGATATTTTAAAGCTAAGTGAAGATATATACAAGGATAAAGAAGAGATTATGAGTATATTAGAATATATCAATATAATATTAATTGAATTGGCTAAAAAGGAAATAAAATATGCTAATTGCATTGATATTGTAGAAGATACAAAAAAGAGATTGCATCAAAATGCAAATTATGATATGTGTATAGATAACATGATATTTAATATGTGGGAGGAAGTAAATTGAAAGATATTGTAGGGGTAAGATTTAAAAAATTAGGTAAAATATATTTCTTTAATCCTAAAAAATGGAAACTAAAAAAGGGAGATAAAGTTATAGTAGAAACAGCACAAGGAGAAGAACTTGGTGAAGTAATGATACCTAATAGGACAGTTCCAGAGGATAAAATAGTAGAGCCACTAAAAATAGTAGAAAGAATTGCAAATGCAAAAGACTATAAACATTATGATGAATGTAAAGCATTAGAGAAAAAGGCATTTGATGTTTGCAAAAAGAAAATAAAAGAACATGGTTTAGCAATGACATTAACAGATGTAGAAGTGAAATTTGATAATAGCAAAATTTTATTTTACTTTACAGCAGATGGAAGAATTGATTTTAGGGAATTAGTAAAAGATTTAGCAGCCATTTATAAAACAAGAATTGAATTAAGACAAATTGGTGTAAGAGATGAAGTAAAGAAAATTGGTGGAAATGGTGTTTGTGGAAGAGAATTGTGTTGCTGTACATTTTTAAATGATTTTGAAGCAGTATCTATCAAGATGGCTAAGGAGCAAAATATATCTTTAAATCCTTCAAAGATTTCAGGAAACTGTGGAAGATTAATGTGCTGTTTGAAGTATGAAAATGAAGTTTATGAAGAAAAATTAAAGAAATTACCGCATATAGGTGCAATTGTAAAAACAGAAGAAGGAGAAGGGGAAGTAGATTCTATAGAAACCCTTAAGGAAAGAGTAAGAGTAAAAATAAAAGATGGTGATGATTATATCTATAGAAGATATGATGCAAAGGATGTTAAAGTGATAAAAGATGAAGAGAAGGAAAGATTAGATCAAGAAGAAATCGAACATCAAAAAGAATTAGAAGAATTAGAGAAATTAGAAAAAGCAGAAGAGGGAATGAGAGAAGAATAGAAAAAATTAGATAGTTAAAGTATTAAAGGAGGTGAAATAGATGGCATATAAAATAACTGATAAATGTATATCATGTGGAGCTTGTGCTGCTGAGTGTCCAGTTGGATGTATATCACAAGGAGATGACAAATTTGTAATTGATCAATCTGCTTGTATAAGCTGTGGTACTTGTGCAGGTGTTTGCCCAGTAGAAGCACCAGAAGAAGAATAGGATTACAGATACAGAATAAGAAAATATAAAACCATGATGTATTCCAAGATAGAATTTATCATGGCTTTTTCTATATAATAAGAGGATAAAGGGAGAAATAAAATGGAAACTTTAATTGTGTCAGGTGGAGAAATAAATATAGAACAATTAAAAACATATTGTGAAAAGCATATACGGTCAGAATATGATTGTATGTGATAGAGGATTAGAAGCATTATATCAACTAAAAATTATACCAAATCATGTAGTAGGAGATTTTGATTCTGTTTCTTCTGAAGTTCTAGAATTTTATAAAAAGCAAACTCAAATTATTTTTCATAAATTTAATGCTGAAAAAGATAATACAGATACAGATATTGCTTTAAAGTTAGCAATTAGGTTAAAAAGCTCTAAGATTACAATTTTAGGTGCATTAGGAAAAAGGATGGATCATGCGGTTGCTAATATTCATATTTTAAAAGATGCTTTAGAAGCAGAAATACCTTGTCAAATTCTAGATGAATATAATCGAATTTATCTAATAAATAAAGAAATGACTTTAAGCAAAGATAAGGTTTATGGAAAATATATATCCTTAATACCTTTAACTAGCATGATAGAGGGATTAACCTTAACTGGTTTTAAATATCCTTTAAATCATTATACATTACCGATAGGAACTAGCTTGGGAATTAGCAATGAAATGATAGAGGATATAGCACATATAGAGATGAAGAAAGGCATTTTGATTGTGATAGAAAGTAGAGATTAAAAAGTCTATATAGGCAAAAGATAACGAGTGTCAATAATTTTTGAATATTTCACTAAAAAATAGCTTTATTTTATTAGCGAATATTT
>CALXKD010000028.1 GCA_944388795.1 uncultured Clostridia bacterium | reverse complement strand
GCTTAAGCCCAGAAGTGCCAGTACAAAAGCCTTCTAGGCTAAGAGCAAACCACCAGTTTTACTGGTGGTTATGATTTTTATATAAAACTTGAAAAAAACTTAGAAATCTGCTATAGTATTTACATAAAAGGAGAGAAAATAATGGAACAGAAAAAAATAAAAAGGGATTATGAAAAATTATTTTCATATATTAGTGAATTACAACAAAGGATATCAGAAAAGGATCCAGAGGCATTTAGAAAAATCAATATTTTGGCAGCGGAATTGGGAAAAATACAAAAACAAGATAAGGTGCTAGATTTAGATACCATGGAGCCTTCGAGAGTAAAGGATATATTAGAATATATATATGCACAATATGATGGAACAGAGGAGAGTATAAGAAGGATTTCAAAAAAACTTCAAAATCCAGAGAAGAAATATGAAGAAGTAACAGCACATATTAAAATACTAGGATATAGAAAATCAGCTATTCCGTCAAAAGAAAATAAAGAAGAAGCGAATAAACTATTTCAATTGGCTCTATATTTATTAGAGGTAAGAAAACAACGACATTTACCAATGGTAGCGGAGAATGATAGAATAGAAAGAATAAGATTTAAAGAAATATTAGAATATATAGATAAATATTATGACGGAACAGATGAAAGTACAAAAAATATCTGTGACATGATAGAAAATAGACAAGATATAGATGAGGTACTAAAATATCATAAGCGAGAAGATAAAGAAGAAGGAGAAAGGTAAAAGTAATGAAAGAAATTGTTGTAGCCACCAACAATCAAGGAAAATTAAAAGAAATCAAGGAAATATTGCAAGGATACACATTACGCTCATTAGAAGAAATGAATTGTCATATAGAAGTACTAGAAGATCAAGATACATTTGAAGGAAATGCAAAGAAAAAGGCAAGAGAAATATCAGAGCAATTACATATGCCTTGTATTGCTGATGATAGTGGATTATGTATAGATATATATGAGGGATGGCCTGGGATTTATACAGCTAGATTTTTAGGAAACAATACTACACCAAGGGAAAGAAATGAATATATATTAGAGAAAATGAAAAATGTAGAGGGACAGCAAAGAAGGGCAAGAGTGAAATGTTGCATGGTGTATTATGAAGAAGGACAGTATATAGTAGGAAATGGAGAAATACAAGGAAAAATAGCTCAAAATAGAAGAGGAAAGAATGGTTTTGGATTTGATGAGATTTTTGAAATAGAAGATGGAAGAACTTATGCAGAATTATCAATAGAAGAGAAAAATCAAATTAGTCATAGAAGATTAGCATTACAAGATTTAATGGATAAAATGAAAAAAACACATATGTAAGGAAGGTTTATGAGCCTTACATATGTGTTTTTTATATATTATAAACCATGATGGGTTATTGTAATATAGAAAAAGTAATGATATAATTTTTTTGAAAAATATAGAAATAGGAGAAGTATATGGCAGAGGTTAAATGGACAAAAGAACAATTACAAGCAATCCAAGAAAAAGGAACTAATATTTTAGTAGCGGCAGCAGCAGGTAGTGGTAAGACAGCGGTTTTGGTTGAAAGAATGATTCATAAAATTATAAATGATAAGATTGATATTGATAGACTATTAGTTGTTACTTTTACAAATGCAGCAGCGGCAGAAATGAGAGAAAGGGTTTTAGAAGCGATTTATAAAAAGTTAGATGAAAATCCTGAAGATGAAAATTTACAAAGACAGATTACATTATTAAATAAAGCAAGTATTTGTACAATCGATTCTTTTTGTTTAGAGGTTGTTAGAAATCATTTTTATGAATTAGAAAATATATCTCCTAATTTTAGAATTGCAGATACAACAGAAATAGAGTTATTAAAGCAAGAAATATTAGATGATATATTTGAAGAAAGATATGAAAATCAAGATGAGGATTTTTCAGACTTGATTAATACCTATACAAGTTATAGGGATGATACACCGCTTAAGGATTTGATATTAAAAATATATACCTATATTCAAAGTAATCCGTTTCCAGAGGATTGGTTAAAAGAAAAAATAGAAATGTTTCATATACAGGATTTTGAAAAGGATTTTAGTAAAAATCCTTATGGAGAAATTTTGTTAAGAGAAGTAGAAGAAGAATTGGTTGATGATATACATACTTTAGAAGAGGTAGGAAAAAATCTAAGAGGAGAAGCAGGATTAGAAAAGTTTGCGGAAACCATTGATGATGATATAGATAAATTAAAAATGTTAAAAGGAAACCTAGATAACTGGGATAGAGCTTATGAAATCTATTCTCATTTTGTATTTGCTACATGGCCAAGACAGAAAATAGATTCAAGTGTAAAGGATAAAGCAAAAGAAATAAGAGATGATGTAAAAAAGAAGTTCTCAAAGAAATTAAGTAAAATATTCATATATTCTTCTAAAGATGCAAATCAAGATATATATGATATGTATGGTATTTTAGTAAAACTGGAAAAGATTATATTAGATTTTGGAGAGGAATTTAATAAAAGGAAAAGAAATAAAAACATTGTAGATTTTAATGATATTGAACATTTAGCACTAAATATTTTATTAAAACATGAAAATGGAGAAATACAGCCAACAGAAGTAGCAAATACATATAAAGAAAAATTTGTGGAAATTGCCATTGATGAATATCAAGATAGTAATATGGTGCAAGAATATATTTTAACAGCCATTTCAAATGGAAAAAATACATTTATGGTAGGAGATGTTAAACAAAGTATTTATAAGTTTAGACAAGCAATGCCAGACTTATTTTTGTCAAAATATAAAACATATCAATTAAAGGAAACAAAGAAGGATGAAGATAATCTAAAAATACAATTGTTTAAAAACTTTAGAAGTAGAGAAAATGTATTAAATTTTACGAATTTAATATTTCAAGATATCATGAGTGAAAATCTTGGAGAGATAGAATATACGAAAGAAGAATATTTAAATTTAGGTGCAAACTATGAAGCTATTCATCAAAATTTGGAAACAGAAATTGATGTGATTGATTTAAAGGAAAAGGAAGAAAGATATCAAGAGGAAGCAGAAAATGAAGAAAATGAGAATGAGCTTGAAGAGGAAAGATTAGAAGATATACAAATTGAGGCAAAATTTGTAGCTAATAAAATAAAGGAATTAGTCAATAATAAATTTCAAGTATTTGACAAAAAGATAAATGGATTTAGAGATATTCAATATAGAGATATTGTTATTTTACTAAGATCAACAAAGATAAATGCACCAATATTTGAGGAGGAAATGATCAATTTAAATATACCTGTATTTTCAGAAAACTCACAAGAATATTTGGATTCTATAGAAATTCAAACCATTATGAGTTTACTAAAAATTATTGATAATCCAATGCAAGATATTCCATTAGTAACGGTTTTACGATCACATATTGGTAATTTTTCAGATGATGAATTGGTAGAAATTCGATTGTCAGATAAATATGATAATTTTTATACAGCGATGCAAAAAGCCAAAATAAATGTTAGTAAAGAATTAAAAGAAAAGATAGATACTTTTTTTGAAAGTTTGGAAAAATGGCGAAAAGAAAAAGAATATTTAGCACTGGATGAATTTATTTGGAAACTATATGCAGATACTCATTATTATACATATGTAGGATTAATGCCAAATGGGGATTTAAGACAAGCCAATTTAAAGATGCTATTTGAAAGAGCAAGACAATATGAAGCAGCAAGTTTTAAAGGCTTATATAATTTTATCAATTTTATTGAAAAGCTACATTTGGGAAGTGGAGATTTAGGCGCAGCAAAATTAATTGGAGAAAATGATGATGTTGTTAGAATTATGAGTATTCATAAAAGTAAAGGACTAGAATTTCCAGTCGTATTTTTATCAGCAACAGGAAAACAATTTAATTTGATGGATTTAAATCAAAATATTTTATTACATCAAAAATTAGGAATTGGTGTAAAATATATAGATTATGAGAGACAAGTGCAATATGATACATTAACAAAAGAGGCAATAAAAAATGAAATTTTGACAGAAACCTTATCAGAGGAAATGAGAATCTTATATGTTGCTTTAACAAGAGCAAAGGAAAAGCTATATATAACAGGCTTAAAAAAGGATTATGATAAAGACATTGAAAATATGCAAAATCAAGTAAATCGATATCATAAAGTGGGAGATAAAATAAATTATATACTTGTTAAAAAATACAAAAAATATTTAGATTGGATTTTATTGGTTTACTTATATGAAAAAGATCAGGCTAAAGGATTATTAAAATTAAACATATTAAAAAAACAAGAATTATTAAAAACATTTGTAAAACCAAAAGAAGAGGAGATAGATGTTAGAAAGGTTTTAAATACGGTATCTGTGGAAAAAGAGGAGGTAAAGGCATTAGATAAAATATTAGAATATCAATATCCATATGAATTATCAACAACTATTCCGACAATGACATCTGTAACCAAAATAAAGCAAGTAAGAAATGAGGAAGAAGAACCAAAAGAAGAAAAGCAATCAGAAAATGCAGTCACCTTTCATAAACCGAAATTCTTAAGGAAGGATGAAACAGAAATATTAACCAATGCACAAAAAGGAACATTAGTACATTTATGTATGCAGCGATTACATGAAAATGTGGAATATGATTTACCAAAAGTAAAAGAACTTATCCAAGATTTAGTAACAAGAGAGATTATAACAGATATAGAGGCTAAAAATATAAATCCATATAATATTTTAACATTTACAAAGTCAAATATTTGGCAGGAGTTAAAAAATGCTAAGAAGATATATAAAGAAAAACCATTTTTTATCAATATACCAGCCAAAGAAATCTATGGAGAAAATTTAGAGGAGGATATTTTAGTACAAGGAATTATAGATTTGTATTATATTAACCAGCAAGATGAAATAATATTGGTAGATTATAAAACTGACTATGTAGAAAAAGGAAAAGAGCATAGCTTAATAGAAAAATATAGAGTACAATTAGATTTATATAAAAGAGCATTAGAAGAAACTTTAAGGAAAAAGGTAAGTAAAGTATATATATATTCTGTATATTTAGGAAAAGAAATTGAAATATATTGAAAATTATGTTGACTTTTGGTATAATAATAATAGATTGGAAAGAAATGGAGAAGAAAAATGAAAAGAGTAAAAACCTTGTTAATGTATGCATCATGGGTAGTACTATTTTTTATATTATCAGATTTTTTAATTAATGTAGGACTAAATGCAGCATATGAACCAATAGATAGAACAGATAATATATCACAAGTAAATATATATCAAGCAGAAGCCACATATGTAAATGGAAGAATTAGGGGATTAATTACCAATTCACAACCAGACAATTTAAGTGGAAAATATCTAGAGATTGATTTCTATTCGAAAAGAGATGTATTTTTAGGTAGAAAATATATAGATATTCAAGAATTACAAGAAAATGAAACACAAAATTTTGAAGTGTTGTTTAAATTAGAGGATGTTGATCATTACAATGTAAGTGTTGTAGATGAAAAACCAGAAACAGAAGAAGTAGAAACCTTAATTGATGAAATGACGAAACCAGAAATTTTATTAGCGACAGCAGTGGCATTATTAATATTCTGGCCAATGTAAAAAAGTTGCCTATTTATGGGCAACTTTTTGGATTTACATGAAGTGTTTTTTGATTTTTATAAATAACCATACCAGGTTTACTTCCATTCGGCTTTTTGACATATTTAACCTCACAAATATCTACAGGGACATTAGAAGAATTTTTTGCTTTACTATGATATGCAGCAATTTGTGCACATTTGACTAAGATATCATTATCAGGAGATATAGGATGAGGTAATATTAAAATACAGTGACTTCCATGAATATCCTTAGTATGAAACCATAAATCTGTTTTCTTAGCATATTTTAAAGTCAGATAATCATTTTCCATATTATTTCTACCTACTAAAAATGTATAATCATCAATGGTATATTTTATAGGATTAAAGTTTACATACTTGTTTTTAGTTAATTTTGATTTTTTTATTTTAGCATGCTTCTTTTTTTGATATTTGTCTGTTTTTTCCTTAAAAACAGAGCTTTCAGATATTTCTTCAAATACATTTGTAATGTCCTCTATAGAATGACAAGCTTCTAATTCATATACAACGCTTTCAATATATTCTAAATCCTTGATAGTTTCTTCTTTTTGTTCACCAACAATTTTTAAAGCATTTTTTAATTTATTGTATTTCTTAAAAAATAGTTTAGCATTATGACTAGGAGAATAGCGTTTATCCAAAGGAATCGTAATCTCTTTATTATTGTCATAATAATTTTCTAAAGTTAATGTATCTGTATTTTCGTTTTTTATTCTATACAAATTTGCTGTAATTAGCTCACCATATAACTTGTAAGTTTCCATATGATCACATTCTTTTAATTTTTCATTGATATGGATAAGTCTTTTATTATACTTTTTTAAAGTATCTAGAATTAATTTAGAAATGCTATCTCTATATATTTTAAATTCCTCAGAGCTTTCTTTTTGAAAATAGTAATCATCTATAAAAAAGTTAAGAGAAAATGGTTTAGAATTTGTATGTTTTACGAGTACATAATCTTTTGGCTTTCCCATAGTATCTTTTAGAATTTCAAATCCTAAATTTAAAGTATCTGTACGCAAGATAATTTCAGCAATATATTGATACACATTTTCTAAAATAGTATCTGTTATAAGAGAGGAACTATCTAAATCTAAGCTTGTTAAGATATGCTTAACAAAACTTTTACTAATCCCATTAAATGTATTAGAAATATATTCTGGTAATTGGTCTATACAGGTATGATGATAATCAATAGATAATTTTGATTTAAAGTCATCAAAATCAATACCATCTAAAAAGTTTAATTTATCTGTATGAGGATACACATATCTTACATGAGGAATGATATCTCTAGTTAATTCATTATTAGAAGAAGATATATGTCTTAGACTATCAATAATAATATTGTTTTCATCTATTAACACAATGTTACAATGTCTTCCCATTAATTCGATAATTAATTTTTTTGTAATGATATCATCTACATCATCAAATCCTTCAAATTCGATTGTGACAACTCTTTCAAGATTACTAGAAATGATATTTTTAATACGTAATCCGATTAAATGCTTTCTAAGGAGCATACAAAAATTAGGTGCATTTTTAGGATTAGGCTTTGAATGCGTAGTTAAATGCAATCTGTAATTTTGTGAATTTGTACAAATATTGAGAGCATAATTCATACCATTTAAATAGAAGCCTAAAATAATATCATTTTTATTTGGTTCATATATTTTATCAATTCTGGCGCCGATGACATTTTGTAATTCAGAAGTAATTGCTTTTGTAACAATTCCGTCAAATGCCATGATATCACTTCCTTTTCATTTATTATATAAACTATATCATAACATATTTTCCTAGAAAAATCTATTGCTTAAAAAATATTTTAATTATATAATAAAGAAAATAGATAAAGGGATAGATGCCTATGAAATATGATATAAATAAATTAAGTTTAGAAGAAAAAATAGGACAAATGATTATCATTGGATTAAATACAGAAGATGCTGTAAATCATCTTGCGGAAATGATTCAAAAATATAAGATAGGTGGTATTTTACTATATAAAAAGAATTATAAAACTTATGAAGAAATGATAAATTTAATCAATCAGATAAAAGCATTAAATCGTAAAAATAAAATACCAATATGTATTTCTATTGACCAAGAGGGTGGTAGAGTAAATAGAATGCCAAATGAATTTAAGAATCTTCCAGTAGCAAGTAAATTGGCTGAGAAAAGTGGTAAGAAGGATATGGTAAAAATTGCTGGAGAAATAACGGGAAGTATGTTACATAAAACAGGTATTCATATGGATTTTGCGCCTGTATTGGATATAAAGAGATTTAAAGATAAACAAGCCATAGGAGATAGAGCATATAGTGAAAATGTAGAAGAAGTATCTAAATATGGAATAGAGTATATGAAAGCATTACAAAAATATGATGTTATGTCAATTGCAAAACATTTTCCAGGACATGGTGCTACAAAAGAAGATTCACACTTTAGACTTCCTAAAATAGAATGTGATATAGAAAAATTAGAAAAGGAAGATATGATACCTTTTAAAAAGGCAATAGAAAATAAAGTGGATGGGATATTAGTAGGACATTTAAGAATTACTAAAGTTACTGGAAAAATTCCAGCATCTCTTTCAAAAAGATTTATAACAAAATATATTAGAAAAAAATATAGATACAATGGACTAGTGATTACAGATGATATGAGAATGAAGGGGATGAGGATGCGATATGGTAAAAACAGAGCCATAAAAAAGGCTTTTATGGCTTGTAATGATATCATTGTGTTTAAATATGATGATGATATTCGTGTTATTGAAAAGATAGTAGCTTTAGTAAAAGAACGTAAATTGGAAGAGAAAAGAGTCAATAAAAGTGTGAGAAGAATATTAGCTTTAAAAGAGAAGTATCATGTAAATGATGAAATGATAAAATTAGATAAAAACTTTATCGAAACGATAAATCATGAAATAGAAGCTGTTAGAGAAGAAGTATTATAAAGAAAATGGATTTTTTTTCATGTTCTTGTTATTTTAATATAAAATATGGTATACTATATCATATATTTGAGAAAGGATAGTAAATATGTCAAAACCAATCGTTGCAATTATCGGTAAACCGAATGTAGGAAAGTCAACTTTTTTTAATTATTTAGTAGGAAGTAGAGTATCTATTGTACAAGACACACCAGGTGTTACAAGAGATAGAATTTATGCAGATACCAATTGGAGAGGAAGAAAT
Source organism: uncultured Clostridia bacterium (assembly GCA_944388795.1). Taxonomy (GTDB): domain Bacteria; phylum Bacillota; class Clostridia; order TANB77; family CAG-508; genus CAG-269. The sequence goes on along the minus strand of CALXKD010000028.1, from coordinate 11,940 downwards.
TTTACATTAATTGATACTGCTGGAATTGAACCAGATTCAGAGGATATTATTTTATCACAAATGAGAGAACAAGCCAATTTAGCAATATCTATGGCAGATGTCATTATCTTTTTAACAGATATTAGACAAGGAATTACTGCGGCAGATCAAGAAATTGCCGTTATGCTAAAAAAATCTGGAAAACCAATTGTATTGGTATGTAATAAAGCAGATAATTTTGAAAAAGATAGAGAGGAAATTTACGAATTCTATAACTTAGGATTAGGAGAACCATATCCCATATCTGCAAGTAATGCCATTGGTATCGGAGATGTATTAGATAAAATTTATGAAAGCTTTCCAGAAAAAACACAAGATGAGGATGAGGAAGATATCATAAAGGTAGCAGTTATTGGAAAACCGAATGTTGGAAAATCTTCTTTAATTAATAAAATATTGGGAGAAAATCGAACCATTGTAAGTGATATTGCAGGTACTACAAGAGATGCGATTGATTCTAGATTTGAAAATGAAAAAGGGAAATATATTTTAATTGATACAGCGGGGATTCGAAAAAAGAGTAAGGTAAAAGAATCTATAGAAAAGTTTAGTATTATGAGAACATTGTTAGCCATTGAAAGAGCAGATGTCTGTTTAATGATGATTGATGCTTTAGAAGGGGTTACAGACCAGGATGCCAAAATTGCAGGAGAAGCACATGAAGCAGGTAAAGGAATTATTATAGTGGTTAACAAATGGGATGAATATGAAAAAGAAACAGGAACATTAGAAAAATATAAAAAAGAAATCTATAACAAATTATCTTATTTATCTTATGCACCAATTCTATTTATATCTGCAAAAACAGGACAAAGAGTCAATAAATTATTTGATATGATTAATCATGTTAATGAACAAAATAGTATGAGAGTGACAACTTCTGTTTTAAATCAGGTAATTAATGAAGCAATTGCAATCGTACAACCACCAACAGATAAGGGAAAACGATTAAAAATATTTTATGGAACACAAGCTTCAACAAAACCACCAACATTTGTCATATTTGTCAATAATAAAGAATTGTTCCATTTTTCTTATGAAAGATATTTAATTAATCAATTCAGAAAAGAATTTGGACTAGAAGGAACACCAGTTAGAATTATTGTAAGAGAAAAAAATGAAAAAGATGTATAAAATAAAGGAGGTAACATATGGTATATAATGTCATAACAGCAATTATTGCCTATTTAATAGGAAGTGTTAATTTTTCAGTTATTTTAAGTAAAAAGATGGCTGGATTTGATGTAAGAGAAAAAGGAAGTGGAAATGCAGGAACGACCAATATGCTTCGTTCTGTTGGAAAAAAAGCAGCAGCATTAACATTAATTTGTGATGTTTTAAAAGGTGTTGTCGCTATTTTAATTGCTATGTTTATTGGATGGGCATTTAAAGTAGAAAATCAATCATTATTGGTTCAAATAGCAGGAATTGCAGTTGTACTTGGACACACATTTCCAATATTCTTTGGATTTAAAGGTGGTAAAGGTGTTGCCACATCTTTAGGAATTTTAATTATGAGTAACTGGCAAATCGGATTAATTTGTTTAGTATTTGGTGTATTATTAATTGCATTAACAAGAATGGTATCTTTAGGATCATGTGCAGCAGCTGTACTATTCCCAGTATTAACATTATTCATAACAGATAATTATATTGTGTCACAAGGAAGTGGATATTTAATTTATAGTATTATATTAGCTGTCATTGTATTATTTAATCATAGAAGTAATATTAAAAGAATTATGTCTGGAACAGAAAATAGGATTAGTTTTAAGAAATAAGAAAAGCATTATAACGATATCCAAAAAATCTATATAATAAAAAATAAAAGGAGAGAAAACAAATGAAAAAATTAATAACCATTATTTTTATATGTATGCTAATCATGATAATGACTATTCCAGTAGTAAAAGCAAGTAGTACTTATACAATTGAACTAGAAGTAACTAAAAATGAAAAAGAAGAAACATTTGAACTATATATGTTATTACCAGAAAGCTATATTACATATGCGATTAATAAAGCAGGAATGGATATAGAATACGTAGGAGCAGAGACTTTAATACAAAATGAAATTCCATTCATTGATGTTGATAAAAGTAAAGTGCAAGATGAAACTTATAGTGAAAATGGTATAGAATATGTTCAAATATTGTTAGAGCCAAATGCAAATAATTTATATACATTTGAAATTATAGCAGATTATCCTGAAATGGATATGAAACTTAGAGTAAAAAATGATGAAAAAGATTATATTATGCATATAGATAATTTTAAAATTGAAAATGATGTATGCCAAATAGAATATGATTATGATAATGATAAAATCAAACAACCAACTAAAATAGTTATCAATTTTGGAACATTATTATTAATCATCATATTAATAATGATTATCATCATTGCCATTATATCAAAAGTAAAAACAAAAGAATAAAGAAATACATAAAAAAAGGAAGGAATGAATCAAAAGTGAAAAATATAGCAATTATAGGAAGTGGAAGTTGGGGAGTGGCATTAGCAACTCACCTTGCAAGATGTGGAAATTATGTAAAAATATGGTCTTTTTCAGAAGAAGAAAAAGAACTAATTAATAAGGAAAAAAGATGTAAATTCTTACCAGGAGTAGAATTACCAGAAAATATAGAATGTTTTACAAATTTTGAAGATGTGATAAAAGATGCAGAATTTATTTTGCATGTAACACCATCAAAATTTACAAGAGATGTATTTAAACAATATAAGCAATATGTTGGTGAAAAACCAGTCATTATATGTTCAAAAGGATTTGAAAAAGATTCTTTAAAAACATTAGATGAAGTATTAGAAGAGGAATTACCAGGTGTTCGAATAGGTGTATTATCTGGACCTAGCCATGCAGAAGAAGTGTCAATTGCAGTTCCAACTGTACTTGTCATTGCTTCTAAAGACCAAGAAATATTAAATATGATACAAGACACATTTATGTGCCCAGAAATGAGAATTTATACATCAAGTGATGTAAAAGGTGTTGAATTAGGAGGCGCTTTAAAAAATATTATTGCATTTTGTGCAGGTGTCGCAAGTGGCATTGGATTGGGAGATAATACATTTGCAGCTTTAATTACAAGAGGATTAGGAGAACTAACAAGATTAGGTGTTGCATTAGGCGGAGAAAAAGATACTTTTTATGGACTAAGTGGCTTGGGAGATTTAATTGTTACTTGTTTAAGTGAACATAGTAGAAATCGTAAAGCAGGAAAATTAATTGGCCAAGGAAAAACATTAGAAGAAACTAAAAAAGAAGTCGGAATGGTTATTGAAAGTATAGATAACATAGAAGTAGCCTATGAATTAGGAAAAATACATAATGTATATATGCCAATCGTAGAAACAGTATATCAGGTAATTTATGAAAAGCTTGATCCAAAACAAGCTGTCAATAATTTAATGACAAGAGAGAAAAAAAGTGAATAATATAGTGATATAAAGGAAATAATAAAATGGAAGATGGTATATTGAAAGGAATGTTGTAAATGGATTTTTTTGATAAATTAGGAAAAAAAGCATCAGAAGCATATAAAGTTACGGCAGATAAAACAGGAAAAATTGCGAAAGAAACCAAATTGAAATTTAAAATGGGAGAATTAAAATCAAAAATAGAAGACATTTACGAAGAAATAGGAAAAAAAGTATATGAAACACATGTGAAAAAAGAAGAAATTTCCATGAATGATGTATTAGAAGAATGTAAACAAATTGATGAAATGAGTAGCGAAATCGAAAAAATACGTCAAGAATGTTTAGAACTAAAAGACAAAAAGCAATGTCCAAAATGTTTTAAAGAAATTGATAAAAATATGAAGTTTTGTCCAGAATGTGGTGCAAAACAAGAAGAGGAAAAAGCAAAAGAAGTAGAAGTTATAGAAAAACCAGAAGAAGTAAAGAAAGAAACTTCTGCAACAGAGGAGTCTAAAGGAGAAGAAACTGTTGAACAATCTACAGAAACTCAAACGAATTTAGAGAAAACAACAGAAGTAGAAATTAATCCAGATAGCCAAAATATCACAGAAGAAGAATTGAAAAATATAGGACAATAAGGATAAATGAGTCATGTTAAACTCCGTGGTATATTCATTTCTTATAAATTCCTCGGTTCAATACGTATTTTAGTCTTTCTAAATCCAAAACACATGAGCCTCTCGCTGTTCGCGCTTCCTCATGTGTTTTCTATTAAGAAAGTCTACAAACACTCCAATCACATTCGTCATTTATTCAAAATGAATATACCAAGAAAAATTGCATAACAAAAAGTAGGTGTTAAAAATGAAAATAGTTGTACAAAGAGTAAAAGAAGCAGAAGTAAAAGTAGATGGAAAAGTTGTTGGAAAAATCGGAAAAGGTTTTTTAGTATTATTAGGTGTTACACATGAAGACACAAAGGAAAATGCAGATTATTTAGTAAAAAAATTATGTAAGTTAAGAGTATTTACAGATGAAAACGATAAAATGAATTTAGCATTAAAAGATGTAGGTGGAGAATTATTAATAGTATCACAATTTACCTTATATGCAGATTGTTCTCAAGGAAATAGGCCTTCTTTTATAGAAGCTGCCAAACCAGATAAAGCAGAAGCATTGTATGAATATTTTTGTGAAGAATGTTCTAAAAACGATATAAAAGTAGAAAAAGGTATATTTGGAGCTGATATGAAAGTAAGCCTAATAAATGATGGACCAGTAACTATTATTATAGAAAAATAGAAATTAGAGAACTAATTTCTATTTTTGTTTTAATAAGGAAATCGTTCATATAGGTATTTTATAACCTCATTACCATTTTGTTCATTAATATTAATATAAACATTTTTATCCAAACAAATCCACATATGAATCAAATAATCTTCCATATTATCCAAGAAGACCCCTACAATTTCGGCTAATTCAATAGGATTTGTATATTGTTTTTCCCAACTGAAATCTTCATAGATTTCAAGATTAGTATTATAAAATTTACTTAAAAATTTATTTAATTCTCCTTCTTTTTGGCTATATAAATGAACAGTTACATACATAATATTCTCCATAAAAATTGTTTACACTAAATAGTATGAAAAATATTTTCATTTTTATACGGGAATAAACTAGTCAAAAAATGTCAATACTAAAAAAAACAAAATATGGAGGGATTTTTTTGAAAAAATTTAAAATTATTTCATATATTATATTAGCAATTGTATTAGTTGTATTAGCATTAACAGTCTATACAAGTGCAACACAAAATAATGAACAAGATGGGAAGGAAAAAGCGATTTCAGAAATTCGATATTTAGATACCAAATTAGTAGATTTATTTAATAATATGAATAACATAGAAATAAGAAATTACCAAATATATACGACAAAAATAGAAGAATCTAGGTCAGCTCAAAACTTCGGCGGAGGATCTTCAGACAAAAGTTCTAACTCTGATTCTAGTAATAATGCTAGTTCTGGTTCGGACAATACTTCTACAGAAAGTAATAGTAATCAGGCACAAACAGAAAATACAAATAAAAATTATGAAATGCAAGCAGCAGGGATTTTAACAACAAATAGAGATATAGATTGGACCTCTTGTAAAAATGAGTCAGAATTAATCTATACATCTATTTCAACGATTACATTAGATTTATATAGTTTAAATGTATCACAAGAAGATATATTAAACTTTAATAAGGATGTAGATAGTTTAACAGTAAGTTTAGAAGAAGAAAATAAACAATTAACTTTAGATAATTTGGTAAAAGTATATGAATATATACCCAAATTTGCACAAACTGTTGTGGATGATACATTATATAAAACCGTATTAGAAACAAAATTAAATGTTTTTAGAGGTTATGCAAAACTAGATAGTGGAGATTGGACAGGAATTAGTACCAATATAGTAGATGCTATCAATGTGTATGCCACATTATTAACCAATACGGAAATGGATGCCAACAAACAAACAAGCGTTAATAAAGGATATGTCATGTTAAATGAATTAAAAAATGCAGTAGACACACAAAATACATCTGTATTTTTGATAAAATATAAAAACTTACTAGAAGAAATTAATAATTTATGATATAATAACAAATAGAGTAAATTGAATAGTCGCTGGTAAATTTCCGAAAGGAATTACGAGAGGAAAGTCCGGGCTCCATAAGAGCAATGATGCTAGATAACGTCTAGTGGGGGCGACCCTAAGGAAAGTGCAACAGAAAATAACCGCCAATTTTTTGGTAAGGGTGAAAAGGTGAGGCAAGAGCTCACCAGCAATATGGTGACATATTGTGTTTGTGTAAACCCCATCAGGAGCAACACCTCAAAGAGAAGATTAAGCCAGCTCTGGCGCCTTCTCGACTTGCGTGGCTTGAGGTATATAGTGATATATATCCTAGATAAATGACTATTTTAAACGACAGAACCCGGCTTACAGATTTACTCTTTTTTATTTATATTAAATGTTTCATATCATTTGGTAAAGGACAAGTAAAACATTGTTCTTTTTTTGTGACTGGATGAATAAAAGATACCATATAGCTATGTAATGCTTGTCTAGAAATTAGATTAGAAGATTGACCATACAAAGTATCACCAAGCAAAGGATGACCAATATAACTAAAATGGACACGTATTTGATGTGTTCTGCCAGTTTCTAATTTACATTTTACTAAACTATAATTTTCAAATTTTTTAATAACTTCATAAATCGTTCTAGAAGGTTGACCAGCGAAGTCTACACATCTTTCAATAATACTTCCAGTTTTTCTAGCAATTGGTAAGTCAATGATTCCAGATTTTTTATCTAAAATTCCATCAACAATGCAAAGATATTCTTTTTGAAAAATATTTTCATTCATTTGCTGACTAAATGCTTCTTGAATATAGGCACATTTTGCAAAAACAACTAATCCGAGAAGTATTAAAATCTAATCTATTAACAGGTCTAATTTTTTTCTGTAAGCCAATGGAATCAAAATAAAACTTTATACCATTTGATAAAGAATCAGCATAATGCAAAATAGAAGGATGAATGGCAACACCTGCTGGTTTATTCACAATTAATAACCAGTCATCTTCATAAATGATGTCTAAATCCATTTTAGTAGGAACTACATTAGCATTATCTTCAGGATAATCAAAATTAATGATAAGAATATCATTAATTTCAAAAGAATTTCTAGTATCACAAATAGAACCATTAAGATTGATACATTTTTCTTCAATTAGTTTGGTTAATAAACGATTAGAAATATGTAGTTCATTTTTTAAAAGTGAATGGATATTTTCATATTTATTTTTATCATTAACAGTCATACAATATTTAATTTCCATAGTTTCTCCCTAAAAATAACTTATATATCCAAAGTATATACCAGATATATTTTTAAATCAATGTTATAGGATATATTTATAATAGTCAAAAGTAAATATAAAAAATATAACAAAAAACTTCCTAGAGTAAAAGACTCTAAGAAAATAAAAGCATAAGAAAAGAAGGGAGAAAAACAAATGAAAGAAAAATTAAAAAATACAAGAGGTATTACTTTAATCGCATTAGTTATCACGATTATTGTCTTATTAATTTTAGCAGGAGTATCTATAGCAACTCTAATGGGAGATAATGGAATATTAACAAATGCAAGTAGAGCAAAAACAGAAGATGCACATGCAAGTGTAAGAGAGGCAATTTCATTAGCATATTCAGAATATATAATGGAATTAGAAATAGACAAGACAGGAGATACAACAAAAATAGCAAGTACAGAAAATGTGAAAATTAGAGGAATAGAAAATCATGTGTTGGCATCAGGAGAAGAAACAGGAACATTTAAAGATTTCTTAACACAAAAAGGATACATAGATGATAATGGAGTTATTAATGTCGAAAAGTTAGTTGGTTCAAATTTATCAATAGGAAAAGGAAATGCAACAGAGAAAAAAGATGTATATATATTTGAGGAAACAGAGGATTCATATACACTAAAATATTATGATGCTAAAGGAAATACTGAAGAAACACCATTATGGCAACTAAAAAAGGAAGTAGAAACAAAAACATTAGATATAAAGTATGATGGAAGTAATGAAACAGCATTTACAATAGAATATGAGGAAAATATGACATGGGAAGAATGGATTGCGTCTGAATATAATAAAAATGAAGTAAAAAAAGATTCTGTAGTATATTGTCAAATTGAAGGTAGAAGTTATAACATAACAAATTCAGAAGGAGAATATATTCTTCCAGAAACTCCGATAAATACAAATAATGAATATTTTTTAACAATGCGACCACTATAAAATATGAGGAAAGATAAAGCAATTATATGTCTTTATCTTTTTCTTGCTTTTTACCCAAATTTATAGTAAAATACATATAAATTAGGTTAAGGGGAGTAGACAATGAGAATCAGATACAAAAAATGGGCAAGACCAGAACTAGAAGCAAGTCCTTTTTATATAGACAATCCAGAAGAAATGAAAGGAAAATGGAAAAAATATTTTGGAAATAACCATCCAATTCATTTAGAACTAGGATGTGGAAAAGGACAATTTATATCAGAACTAGCATCAGAAAATTTAGATATTAACTATATAGCAATTGATTTAGTAGATGCTATGTTAGGATTGGCAAAACGAAATGTAGAAGCAAAATATAAAGAAAAAAATATAGAACCTAAAAACATTGTTTTAACAAGGTTTGATATAGAAAGAATCTTATTAATCTTAGAGGAACAAGATGAAATAGAAAGGATTTATATTAACTTCTGTAATCCTTGGCCAAAAGGAAAACATAGAAAAAAGAGATTAACACATACAAGACAATTAGAAAAGTATAGAGTATTTCTAAAAGAAAATGGAGAAATCTATTTTAAGACAGATGATGATGATTTATTCCATTCTAGCTTATTATACATGGAAGAAGCAGGATTTGAAGTTGTAAAGAAAACCTATGATTTACATGCAGAACCTATATTTGAAAAAAATATAGAAACAGAGCATGAAAAAATGTTTTCAGATCAAGGAATTAAGATAAAAGCATTAATTGCAAGAAAAATTGAAAAATAGCTTGTATTTTATATAAATACATGCTAAAATAGTAATAGATTAAAAAAAAACCGATTTTGAGGGGAGATTTTTTTAATCTTTTTTTAATTTTAAAAAAGTATATTTCCTATAAATTAAAATTCAGTTATTTTTTGGAAAGGGGTATGAAATGAATACAAAGTATATTTTTGTAACAGGTGGTGTTGTATCAGGATTAGGAAAAGGAATTACAGCAGCATCATTAGGTAGATTATTGAAGAATAGAGGATATAAGGTAACCATTCAAAAATTTGACCCATATATCAATGTGGATCCGGGAACGATGAATCCATATGAACATGGAGAGGTATTTGTAACAGATGATGGCGCAGAAACAGATTTAGACTTAGGACATTACGAGAGATTTATTGATGAAAATTTGACGCATAATTCAAGTATTACAATGGGAAAGATTTATCAAAATGTTATAGAAAAAGAAAGAAGAGGAGATTACTTAGGAAAAACTGTACAAGTCATCCCTCATATTACAAATGAAATCAAAGAGAAGATTTATGGATTTGAAGATACAGACACAGATATTGTCATTACAGAAGTTGGAGGAACAGTAGGGGATATAGAAGGTGTTTCTATTATAGAAGCTATCAGACAAGTTGGATTAGAGAAAAATAAAGAAGATGTTGTCTATATTCATGTAACCTTATTACCATATATATTTGGTTCTAATGAGATTAAATCAAAGCCAACACAACATTCTGTAAAAGAATTACAAAGTTTAGGAATTAAACCAGATATTTTAGTTTGTAGAACAGAACAAGATATTCCAGATACGATAAGGGAAAAATTATCTCTATTTTGTAATGTAAGAAAATCAAGTGTTATTCAAAATAAGACAGCAGATTGTCTTTATGCAGTACCTTTGATGCTAGAAGAAGAAGGCTTAGCAAGAGAAGTATGTAATCATTTACATTTAGAGAAATACATTCCAGATAATACAAAATGGGAAGAAATGATTGAAAATATTAGAAAAATAGATGAGAATAAAGTTGTTAATATTGGATTAGTTGGAAAATATGTAAAATTAGAAGATTCATACATTTCTGTTATTGAAAGTTTATACCATGCAGGTTTTGCAAACAATGTAAAGGTAAAAGTAACATTAATTGATTCTGAAAAAATAACGAGAGAAAATGTGAAAGAACAATTAAAAGAAATGGACGGTATTGTTATTCCTGGTGGATTTGGTGATAGAGGAATCGATGGAATGATAGAAACTGTTAAATATGTAAGAGAAAATCATGTTCCATTCTTAGGAATCTGTTTAGGAATGCAAATGGCTGTTGTAGAATTTGCAAGAGATGTTTTAGGAATTGAAGATGCAGATTCAGAAGAGTTCAATAAAGAAACAAAAAATCAAGTTATTCATATTATGGAAGAACAGAAAAATGTTCGCAAAAAAGGTGGAACAATGAGATTAGGTGGATATCCTTGTGTTATAAAAGAAGGAACATTAGCAGAAAAACTTTATGGAACAACTGAAATTTCAGAAAGACATAGACATAGATTTGAATATAATAATGATTATAAAGAAAGATTAGAAAACGCAGGATTAAAAGTATCTGGAACTTCTCCAGATGGCTTATTGGTTGAAATGGTAGAAATACCAGAACATCCATATTTTATTGCAGGACAATTCCATCCTGAATTAAAATCAAGACCTAATAGACCAGGACCACTATTTGTTGGATTAGTAAAAGCAGCAAAGAAATAGAAAAGGAAAACCGGGGCACTCTCACATACTGTGAGGGTGTCCCGGTTTTTTAGAGTCTGTGTGTTATTCTTCGGAATCTGAATAGGTTGATTCAATATACCAAATCGCTCTGGTTGTAGAATCGAACCAAATGACATCATTTCCATTTTCACTCTTTATTAAGAGTGTAATGGCTTCCTGCCATTCTTTTGAGTCCGGAGAGGGGAGCTTAGTCAGGTCTAACGGCTTATATGTCGGAATATAGGAATGCATATCAACTATACAGTTGGATATTATTCCTGTAATTACCGACAGAGCCATATTCCTAGTGGGCAGGTACTCTTTGAGGAAAGCCCGATTGGACTCATCCTCTAATACGTTCTTCCGAATTCCAAATAAAACTTCGCTCATTTTTTTTACCCCTTTGCCAGCATTACAACGCTGGCCCTTTCTTAATTATTTTTGCGGCTCACACATTGGTGGCCACTATATTTATTATACCATATTTTGGCTTCAATATCAACCAAAAGGAAGAAGGACAGTTCTCATACAAGAACTATCCTTCTTCCTTTTTAGAGGTTCAGCACGGCTCGATTTAGTTCACTTTTTCAAGATGACGTAACAAAACCTCTTCTGAGGCAAAGAATGAACTGATTTCACCCTCTTGGAAGAGAAGGAAACTTATCATAGTCGCCTGCTTTCTTTCAAAAGAAACATCGGAATCGTCGGTTACTTTTTTTGAAAGTGGTTCGTAGAGGATTTGTCCCTCTTTAAGTTGAACCACATGAAAACCCGGCACCTTATTTCTTTTAATAAAAGCTTCCAAATTCTTTCTCTGCTCCTTATCATTTAGAAGGTTTTCCCGTACCGCGAATAACTTGCTCATTGTGTTACCCCTTTTGCCAGCATTATCATGCCGGCACCTTTCTTAATTATTTTTGCGGCTCACACATCGGTGGCCACTATACTTATTATACCACTTTTTAGCTTGTATATCAATGAATAAGCAGGGAAGAGTGTATTTAATTTATGATAAAATCACCTTAAGAGTTTAGAAACGAATATTTCACCCTAGACGCATAAAAATAGAAAAT
>CALXKD010000027.1 GCA_944388795.1 uncultured Clostridia bacterium | reverse complement strand
CAAAAAGGAGGAATTTTTTTACTCATAGCTAGAAGCTTTTAGAACCCCCTGTAAAACAGGGGGTTTTCATTATCCAAGAAAAAAGACAGAATATAATTATTCTGTCTTAAAGATTATTTTCTATATTTTTTGATATCTTTTATATAATACATAAGAACCTATGATTACGGCAACTAATACAACTGCTGCTATAAATATACCTGTTCCAATTCCTGCACTTGGTAATCTTGTTGGTGCTGTAACATTACTTGTAGAATTTCCTCTAATACTATTTCTGTTTGTATTCGTATTACCCCCACCTGTTGTATTATTTCCTCCTGCTGTATTGTCATCTCCGGTTGTATTATCGTCTCCTACTGTGTTATCATCTCCAGTTGTATTGTCATTTCCTGTTGTATTATCATCTCCTCCTGGCTCCTCTGTATTTGCTACAGTAAATGTTAATGTTATATCTGGACTAGATGGCTCTACTCCAGAACCATCAGCTGTAATTAACTCTGTAAATGTTACTGATGAAGAACCTGTTGCATTTTCACTAATTTTGAATTGTAATACAGCAAATTGTCCATCTTCTGTTAGTATATTTCCACTTAAAAGAAACATCCCTGTTTCTGGATTTGTCATCCATGTTCCTTGTGTAGAAGAAATGCTTTCAATAAAATTCGTATCATATTCCACATTTCCTGCCATCTCGCTCGCTCCTGTTCCAGCATCTACCACATTTACTAAATTAACAACAACTGTTACTGTATCTCCTGGATTGACCTCTGTTTTATCAGGTGTCATGGTTACCTCAGCAGAATATTCTGCTTTTGCTGAAGTTGTAAATACTGTTATTAGCATTACTGCCATTAGTATAATAAATATAGCCTTTAATGTTGTTTTCATTTTAATCCTCCTTCAATAATACATATATATTTTTTAAAAATAATAACAAAATATTGAATATCTTATACACCTAAGATAAATTTTCTCATATTAGAAATATCTGTTAATGTGATATTTCCATTTCCATCAAAATCTGCTGCTTCCTCATACACACCTTGCAAGGTTTCTACATGTAAGTAATGTTTTCTAATCATAGATATATCTGTAATTTTCACTTCTCCATCACCATTTAAATCACCTGTCACAACTAGTGTATATTCTTTTCCTGTGTCTGTTATTAATGTATACCCTGTTCCTATCAAATCCGTATTTTGTATTTCTTGTCCTGATAGATTCTCTATTGTATATCCTACATTTGTTGAAATATTATTTTTAAAATCTGATGCGCTTGTTTCTGGTGATATTCTAGTGATTTTTAGATTTTCCATATCTACTTCATATTCAGAGGAAGTAATTGTATCATCTATTTCCTCTTTTTCTATTGTAAATTCTACGGTTGTTTCATTTCCTGCTTTATCTATTGCTGTTAATCTATATTGTCCATTTGCTGTAATTTCTTGTCCATTTGTATAACCATTTACTATATTGCCATCTCTCGTTAATGTAACAGTTTCTAGATTTTCATCTGTTACATTTGGTGTTACAGCTTCTTCATATGTTTTACCATTTTCTACTCCTGAGATTTGAGGTGCAGTTTTATCTATATTTTTTATTGAAATCTTTACTTCTGAAGAATTTCCTAATTCATCTTGAAGTGTGATTGTTTCCTCTGTATTTTGTGAATAGGTCTTTTTCATTTCTGTATTTGTATCATTTGAAAATTCCCATCCATTTACTTGATTTCCAATGGCTTCATCTGTTGTTATAGTAACTTCAACATTTTGGTTTGTCAATTCTTCTATACTATAGCTTACAGTTGCTTTTGGTCCTTCGTTATCTATCCAATTTACAGTTGCTTTTGCTTCCCCATCAAATCCATATTCATCTTGATATATAAATGTAAAATCTCCATTTTGTGTAAAGGTATATGTATTTTTTCCTTCATTATTTAATATTCTAGCTCCATCTCTGTTAAATGAAATTGTGGCTGTAACATTTTCTTTTGTTTTTTCTTGAGGATCATATGTAATTGTAGCTTTTAATGCATGTGCAATTGAAAATGTTGTTCCATCTGCTTGTCCTCCTACGATGGTTACTCTTGCTATTTTATTTTCTCCTAACTCTTGCGTATTAATTTCTATTGAATTTCCATCACTTGATAGCGTGCAATTTTCTAAACTAAATTCATTTGTAGTATATACCTTACTACTAGAATTTTTTGCGGATTTAAAGATTTCTGGTAATGGCACTGTTATTGTACCTGATGAACCATCTAGCACTTGTGTTAATTTTTGTTGTTTTGCTTCAAATGTTCCTCTTAATAATAATGACTCTATACTAGAAACATCTGCAATTTTATTATTATTGATATATAAATCTGTTAATCCTGTTTGATATCGAATTGGTGTAATATCTGTAATTCTATTTCCTGATATATCTAATGTGGTTAATGATAAGTTTGTAATAGCTTGAATATCCTCAATTAAATTATTAGACATATTTAATGTTTTTATACCTGTTAATTCTGATAATACTGTAACATCTTCTATATTATTTCCTGATATATTTAATGTATTCAAAGCTTTATTTGGACTAATATAGCTTATATCTGTTATATCATTATTAGAGATATTTAATCTTTGTAATGTTGATAAATTATATAACACTTCAATATTTGTTAAATTATTATTTGATAATGTTAATTCTGTAAGCTTTGGATCTTCTCTTTCTGCCTCTAAATTTACTAGATAATTATTCAAACTATTTAAATCTTGTATGTTATTTCCAGATAAATCTAAATTCGTTAATTCATATAATGTTTCTATTGCTGTATATTGATTATTAAGTTTGTTATTTGCAAAATTTAGTACCATTAAATCCTCTAGATATTTTATTTCTGAGTCATCTGAAATTTCATTATTTGATAAGTTTAGTACCTCTAGCTTGCTAAAATTACTAAGTCCTTTCAAATTTTGGATATTACCACTTGATATATCTAATTCTTTTGTATTGGCAATTTCTCTTTGTGTTATATTAATGATTTTAGGTGCTCTTGCTATGTATGAATTTGCATTCATATGTGTTGACAAATACCTGTATATTGCTGCATCTAAATTTGGATCTTCAAACATCAATGTTTCTATTGCACTTGAAGAACTACTCATTTCAAATGTAATTTTTGTTCCATCAGCCACACCTCCATGAAGTGTTACTGATAAAAGATCATCATCTGTTTTATCTGGTGTAATGATAACATTATAGTATGGTGAAACTGTATATGTAGGATCTGTATTTAACGTAACTCCCTCAGTCGTAAAGTTTGCATTTTCAGCGTAAGCTATACTACTTTGATTCTTAGCACTTTGCATAATGTTTAATAATATAACATAATGATTTTCATTATTTTTCTTTTGATATATAGGCATTGTAATTGTTTGGTTTCTTAAATCTACCCCTCTTGAAAAATCAAATCTTTCTATTGGTGTAATAACTTGTATATGATTTCCTGATAGATTTAAATATTCTATATCATTTAAATAACTTAAAACAGAAATATCTTCTATCTCATTATTTGCAAGTGAAATTTGTGTTGCTGTAATTAAATCTTTTGTTATTTCTATTCCATTTTGTGTAGTGGTTGTTCTAAATGGTCCTATGTTTTCAATATCATTATCATCTAAATTGACATATTCTAAGTTTCTCATTTCTGCAATTCCACTAACACTAGAAAGTTCATTTCCTTGTGCATAAAGCTCTCTTAGCTCTGTTATCTTCTTTAAGTTTGAAAAAGATAATCCAGATTTTGTTGTATATCCAACATCTAATTTTTGAAGATTTCTTAGTATTGCAACAGTATCACTTCCTACTTTTTCTGTTTCAAATAAAGGACCTAAACTTGATATATTATTATTAGATATATTTAATTCTACTAAATTTCTACAATTTGTTATATTCTCTATATTGGTAATTGCTGTACTAGATATATTTAATACTGTTAATTGTGACATTAATACATCACTTAAATTTCCCAAACTTGAATTTTGTGAAACATTTAAAGATGTTAAATGTTGTAATGCTCTAACCGCTACAGCTGTACTAATTGCATTATTAGACACATCTAATGTTTGTAAATTTACTAAGCTGGATACTGCTGTAATATCACTTATTTTATTTGAATTTAAGTTTAAATTTGTTAATGCTGTTAATGAACGGATATTATTCATATTATTAATCGTATTATTACTTAAATTTAATGTTTTTAAATTCGTTAAATTTGATAAGTCTGAAACATCTGTAATTGTATTTTTTGATAGATTTAATGTTATCAAGCTTGTAAAGTTTTCTATTCCTGATAAATCTGAAATTTGACAGTTACTTAAATCTAGTTCTGTAATCTCTGACATAGCATCTGTCCTAATTTCTAAAGTTTTTGTTGTATCATCTCTATCAATAATATAATTCGATAAACGTGTTCTTAAACTTTGATATAAATTATTGTCAGTAAATGTGATTGGTGTTGTTTCAACAGTCGCTGCCCATATTTTTACGCCCCCATAATATATGACTAAAATTGCTAATATAAAGCATATTATTTTTCTAACTGATATTTTTAGAGTCTTTCTTTTTTTCATAATATCCCCCTTATACCATTTATGATATTCCTTTAAATTATATCATATCTGTTTTTTTTGTAAATCGACCTATTTTTTACACACTCCTTCATTTTTACTTAAAAACACTGACATTTCAACATTTTATTGGTCTTTTTGGTGTTCTCTTGTCTTTTTAACATTTTCTTTACATTTTTATTACAAACATATTACAGTTCAAAAAAAGGAATTTTTATGTAATATATACTTAAATATATATATACTGTTTTCATGTCCCACATTACTTAAAGAAATTTAAATCCTATTATACCTTTCCTATTTATACTAGTAATGGTATTTTGATAATAAAAAACTTTTAAAAGGAGTTATCTTTTATGATACTTCTGAAGAATTAACTAATAAATTTAAATATATATAATTTATTACTTTTAAATAAGTAAAATCATTTTATTAAAAATAAAAGGTGAAAGCTTTTGAAACTTTCACCTTTACTAAATATATTTTAAATTTATTTGGTCTTTTTTCGATTTTTTACTATTAATATAACAACTGAAACTAATATTACAACAGCCATAATCGGATAAAGATAATACGCAATTCCATATGTATATTGACTTGATGGAATGACTCCACGATCGACAATATCATAGTTCATGAGAAGAGAGCTTCCTAATATTAGTATTCCAAATATAATTCCTAAAATTCTTTTATTAGCTATAGTAAATATCAATGTTAGTATGACTGAAACAATCAATACTATTATTAGTATAAAATTAATAGTTGCTTCTCCTGCTAACCACGAATTACCTTCACTATTATTCATTGCATAAGAATAAACTTTAAAATTTTCAATCATTGAAATATTTATTGCATCTTTATTGGTTAAATTTACTTCTTCTACATTCATTGCATCTGGATTTTCTTGCAAATGTTCTTTATATTCTTCAGTAGATGCCTGATAAGGTAGCAATAATCCAATAAATAATACCACACACGCAACGACTATGATTATTTTAAAAATATTAAACTTTTTTTCTTTTTCCATTTTGACCTCCTATAATTATTATTTATAATCAGTTTATTGGGTAACTTCTAATAATTTTTGACTAACTCTAGCTTGAACCTCAATATAGTAGCTAGCTTCTTCTGTTGACATATCTGAAGAATTCCATTTTTCAAATGCAGAAACTTGTTCTGAATATCTTTGTAACATTGAAGAATATTGTGAAATTAATGTCGAATCTGTTGGATTAGCATTATATTTTTTCATAAATTCAACATATTCATTCATAAAAGATTCATAGCTGTCCATTGCATTTTTAAATTCTTCACTTAATCCATTATTATTAGATGTTGTCTTTCCTGTAGGTTTGGTTTCTTGTGTATTATCCTCTGTAGAAGAATTACTTTCTTCCGCAATTTGTGTATTAGTTTCTCCACCTTTACTAGATATTTTACTTACATCTTCTTGAAAATCTTGAAGAGTTTTATTTGCACCTTCCATGTCGTTACTATATACATCTCCTCTTAAATCATAATAAAATTCATAAATATCAGAACCTGTATCATAATAAATTTCATATACTTCAGAGCGAGTATCATACCATATCTCATATTCATTAGAACGACTATCATACCAATCTGAATATGAAACGGTATCTTCAGCATCTTTTATGATACCATCATAAAAAGTATCTTCCATATCTTTTAGTATTCCATCATAAATTCTATCATTAATTTCTTCACGAGCATTTTCATAAATAATATCATTTATCATCTCTAAATCATCATATTTATCTTTATACTCTTTACTTGAAGATAAAATTAATTCAGCGCAGTTAGCACTATATGCATACAATCTGATACAAAGCTGTTCGGTTGTTGATTGAATTTTATCATAATAAGTTTCGACTTTTTCAACTTCATTTAGATATATATCATAAGTATTGACTTCTTCTTTTAAATTTTCCCATTCGGTATTCAATTCATTAATGGTACTTTCTACATCTGTCGATACAATTCCTTCTACTTCTTCAAGTGTTTTAGCTTCTTTTATATTACTATCTTCTGTAGTATTACTAATTGATGTATTATTAGAATTATCTTGAGCTTCATTGTTATTAGTTAAAAATATTATTCCAATTATAATAGCAATAATAATTACTATTATTCCGACAATAAACCACCATTTTTTATAAATAGGTTTTTCTACTTTTTCTTCATTTAATTTTACTTCTTCTTTTTTCTCCATTTTTATCCCCTTTCTAAATCTTTTTATGTGTTATTTCATCAAAAAGAATATCAAAGATACTTTGTTTACACTTTAGTTCTTTATATTTTCACCTCCTACTAAGAATATAAAAAATAATATTTTCCTTAAGTTTTATTATGAATATGTTGTGAATCGATTATATCAATATCATTTTATTTTATCAAGTATCTAGAGATAAATTCACCAATTATTTTGTTAATAAATTCAAGTAACGTTGTTATACTATCACTAAAGGAGTGTATATAATATGAAGGAAACTATTGAAAAAAGAAAAGTTTTACAGATTATAGGAAATAATATTAAAACACTTAGATTATCAAAAGGTATGACTCAAGAACAAATGGCAGAAAAACTAGACCATTCTGTTAATTTCGTTAGCTTAATAGAGCTTGGAAAATCTGGAATGAGCGTAACAACAATGCTTGATATTTGCAATATTTTAGATGTAGATATTAATTGTATCTTCAAAGGATTACTTGATTATAGAATGAAAAAACAAGATTTAAAATTGATAGATAATATTTTGAGTTTATCAAGTGATGATAGAAAAATAATTGAAAATTTAATTGAACATTTTATAAATAAAAATAATAAATAAAATCATTTTTAATCAAAAAGAATATTTTAAAAACATTTGACATATAATAAAAATGTAGTATACTATATTTAGCTTAAGCAAGAAAATAATCGAAAGAACTCAAATGTTCAGAGATATGTTGACCACATATCTCTTTTTTTGACAAAAAAAAGCAGTTGACTAGACCGTCTTTGATTAGTCTGTACCAATCATTATACTTTAATTTTATTCTAAAGACATACTTTTTTACAATTCAATAATTATTTTTATTTCTACTTTAATTAATGAATAATGGCTAAAATGCAATCATATCAATACTTTCAAATACTTTTGAATAAAAATAAAAAAAGCTGAAATTGGTTAAAACTTCAACTTTTTGGTGCAGATGGGAAAGTTCAAGTTGTTACACATAGCCATTTGAAGCCTTTTTTCGTGTTCTATCTGAGCAGATTCCGAGCAAATAAATTTCAATTTTATATCAATAAATAATTTTGAATATTAATTATTATTGCTTAATAATTGCTCTAAAATTTTATCCACATTAGGAAAAATAATATTTTTCATTCCATGATTGTAAAGATTTAAAACTTTATTAGCTTTATAGATTACCTCTGTTTGTAATTTATTTGACAATCTTATAGCTACTTTATTTTTTATATATTGGCTTTCTACATATTTTTTTGTTACAGGAAACATATTTTGTATTAAGAATACACTATATGTGTTGGCAACATTTCCAAAAACTATAGTATCTATTGATGGCTTTTTTCCCAATTTTATTTGTTTTTGTATTTTATAATTATAAATTTTCTGATATTTTTCTATCTTAGTACTAACAGGAATAAACCAGATAATATCATCATATTTCTTGCTTTTAAAACAATAATAACATGGTCTTTTATTTCCATTTTCTTTATTTTGCATTAATTCTGAATCATCTATAATATCAAAAAATGAATCTTTTATAAAATAAAAACAACCTATATTTATTTGCATGTATAAATACTCCTTTATATTATTAGAGACTTACCATTTCTGGTAAGCCCCAATAAATTTATTCACTCTCTTATTTGTTAGTCGCTCAAAGAGGTGGCGACAAACACATTTATTCACTCTCTCATTTATTAGTCGCCAAAGGGGCGGCGACAAACACATTTATAAAAAACAATGATGTTCTTAATTATTATATTCATAATAGCATAAAATATGCTCTGTTGTCAATAAATTTTGCTTATTATTTCATATATTCCATTGATATATATTGTAAAAGTAAAATAAAAAAAGCTGAAATTGGTTAAAATTTCAACTTTTTGGTGCAGATGTACACTTTAATTCACACATCTACACCAGTAATATCAAGACTTCTCATAATCAACTTATATTTGGAACTTCGTTCCAAACTACTTATTTCTTTTTGTAAGTTCCAATTTTATTATTTTATATCATATAAAGTTCTAATTGCAAATTATTATTTAAGATTTAAATATTCTTCTTCAAATCTTTCGAAGTTTTCTTCAAGTATTGCATTTGTATCTTGCATATATTTTGTATATTTTTGATTAAGTTCTTTCTGCCTTAAATATGAATAAATATATCCATAAGTATTAATAGTTGTTGTAATATCTGCATGACCTAATATTTTCTGTAATACTTCTATAGCAATTCCAGATTCAATACATCTTGTTGCAAAAGTATGTCTTAGCATATGTGTATGGCTATCACTAGATTTATAATTAACATAGTGAATACCTTTATTTTTTCCAACTTTCTTATGCTTTAAAGTTACAACTCGAAGTCCTGCATTTTTACATATTATTTTGAAAGCTGAATTAACTTGTCCATCTGTATAAAATTCTCCATTTGCTTGGCTGAACAATACATCATATTTATTTTGTTTATATTGTGCTAGTGCTTTTTGTATTATAGGAACAGCTAAAGGTGTAAGATCTATTGTTCTCAATCCGTTTTTTGTTTTAGTAATTTCTCCAATTACTACTTTATTGTGAATATCCTTTGTTAATGTTCTTTTAACTTCAATACTTCCAATATTTCCAGAAATGTGTATATCACTTGGTCGTAATGCTAAAATCTCTCCAATTCTCATTCCAGTATATAATGCAACTAATAATATTAGATTATATTTTGATTCATGTGTTTTTATATATTCTGTCAAAATATATTCTTCTTTTCTAGTAAAAGCATCAACTTTTTTATCTTCCTTAAAACTTTCAGGCTTTTTAATACCATCTCCAATTAAAAATAAATTATTTTGGATAATACCTTTTGCATAAGCTATACTATATGCATTCTTGATTTTTCTATAATATTTATCTATTGAAGAATTTGACTTTACTCGTTCACTTTCTAAATATTGTTTTATTTGATTTACTGTAACATTTTGAATTGGAATATTAGCAAATTTATTATTACTTATTGATTTTATAGTTTGCATATTTCTGCCATATGTGTTTGGTTTAATTTCCTTATTTTTTACTCTCTTATTTTCATATTCCTCGCATATTGAAACAATAGTAGCATCTGTTTCTTTAGCTTTCTGTGGTTTACCATGAATAGAAACATCTTTAATATATTCGAGCATTTTATTTAAAGCCTCGTCTTTAGTGTTTCCATTGAATTGTAATCTGCTAAAATCTTTAGTTGTAGAATTTCTGCCATTAGTTAATAGTTCAACTTTATATTTCTTATAAATATAAAATTTATCACAATGTTCTTTATCTATACATTTACTACAATCTTCACATTCTTTCATCTTAAACAGCTTTTTCCTATTACTACAGAACTCTTTATGATTACAGCTACTACAAATAGGACACATCACTTTATTTGTTTCTGACCTTTTATTTTTAGTAATGTATTCGTGTACTGAATAATCTTTACCTTCAATTAAAGTTTTCAATTTCATAACCTCCTTTAAAAATTTAAAGGAATATCTTGTTGCTTTTTTCTTTCTTGTGGTATAATCATAAAAGAGAAAGCGAAAAGATATCCCATCATTTCGGTATAATCTCTATTAGAGAATTTAGAAGTTCCATTTCTAAGTTCTCATTTTTTATTTTAATGTTACTGATTTTGAATAATCATGTCTTTTCATCATAAATTCTTTAAAAGCATCTGCTTCAATCCACCAACTTCTTCCAACTCTTTGAGCAGGAAATTCATTATTATTAAATAATTCTAATCCTTTTTTAGGACCAATTTTTAATAATTTACAAACATCTTTTAAAGAATAAACTTTCATTCCAGCTAATTCTTGCATATACATTTCTCCTTTCCATTTTGAATTTAAGCAATAAAAAAAGACCTCACAACTGAAGTGGTCTATTATCTTACTTGTTCTTTGTATAATTTTTTTACATTTCTTTTGTACTTTTTAGGTAATGCATAGGAAGCATCGATATTATCATCTAATACTAAATTACCATTTTTGTCTTGTGTGTATGCACCTAAATTTGATTTTACATATGCATCTTTAGAAATCCCATAAGAATGTACAGACATTTGTCTTGCGTCACTATCTAATAAAGCTCTTAATTTATCATAATCCTCTTTAGAAGATTTATCGTATTTTCTTTCATATGTTGAATAATATTCTTTGTTATACTCAGCTTTTCTTTTTCTAGCTTCTTTATGTCTTAAACTCTTTTCATCTAAATATCTATTATCTTTTGCTACAACTTTTGAAATATATTGAGCAGTTACATTAAGAATTTCTGCAATATCTTTTTGTTTCATATGTTCTTCAAAATACATTTTTAAAATATCTTCTTTCATCTTTTTTTCCTCCTTCCTTTGGTTGATTTTTATACTTGTTAAATTTTAGATACAATAATACTAATATAAATGGTACAAAATAAAATTTATAAAAATCATTGATTTTATTCACTTTATGTTGTACAATGTAAATATCATATGATAATGTATAATAATTATTGTTAATAATTAAGTATACTAAAATAATAACACAATAATTTTAGAAAGTCAATAACTTTTATAAAATTATTTAAGAAATTATAGGTATTTACTAGGAGGATATATAATGATTAAGGAAAATAACCCTAATTATAAAGGACTTTGGGCTAAATATAAAAAATATGAAATTGTAAAAATAGATAATGAATATTATATTAGACCAGATAAAAAAGCAGATTACGAAATTTATGATATATTTGATAAAGAAAAAGAACTTCTTGTTGATTTTCTTTTAATTGGTATGGAAGCAATGAATTATGCTGATATAAATGATGCTAATTGTGATTTAATGTCAACAGAAAAGAAATATCAAGATATGATTTTAGATTTTGTAAATAAATATGGAATGTTCGGAGAATTTACTTATAGACTAATAAATTCACACATCGTTTCATCTGGTAAAGCATTGACACAAGGATATTCTAATATTGATGAAATGTCAGCTAGTACATATATAAAACCATATTTCATTGGTAACGATGATATACAAAGAATAGATTTTGATCATGGACTTAATCCAGATATATTAAAATATGTATATGGAAATAATAATCCAAATGGAGATTTAGCACATAGATTTGATAAGGGCGAAGATTTTAGTATAGTATTTTCTAAATGTTATACAGAAAAAATCGCTAATATACTTGTAATGTCTAGAGCATTGTATAGAATATTCAATTCGGTGGAAAATAACAACTGGACTGAAAATGAAGATAAAAAGGCAATCTATCAAAAATATGCAAATATGTTTAATCCTAATAATGTGGCTTTCAGTTTCAATTTTGAAAATGATAAGACTTATTTAAATTGGAACTTCAATTCTTTATTCCAAGCTATTGAACTTATATTAGCTTTTAATGAAACTAATGAAAGAAAAGAAGTAAAAATGTGTAAGCATTGCCTAAAACCATTTATTGCAAAAAATTTAAAAAGCGATTATGACACAGCAAGTTGTAGAAATGTTGCTAATGTATATAGAAATAGAGCAAAGAATAAATAGATGATTTTTTAAATGAAGTAGAACTTAAATAAAACATATAAACAGCAAATAACCTTTAGACTAAATCTAAAGGTTATTTGAAATCAACTTGACCGTCTTTCAGGTCTAAATGTCTTCTTAATTTGAGTGTATTTCAACTCGCAACAGAATTGCTTCTGTTAATATTATTATACTCAATTTGTTAAGAAAAATCAACAAAATATTAAAAAAATTTGAAATTTGTTCAAAAAAACTTTATTTTTTATAAAGTTTTCTTGAAATAAAAAATTTTGCCAATATATTATTTTATGTAGAAAAATATTTATATATGTGCTATTATTATATAGAATTTTACTTTTAGGAGGCATCAACTTTGAATATAAATGATGAACTAAATAAATTGAACAATAATCAGCGACAAGAATTAGAAAAATGGTTTGCTGAACAAATATATAAATTAAATAAAGTTAATAAAAATGAACAACTAAACTATGTACCATATGTAACTAGAAAACAAGTAGTATGGGTAGATTTTGGAGTTAATATTGGGCAAGAATTAAATCATTCACACCCTGCTATTGTATTATATTCAAGACCAAATGTTGGTACTGTATTAGTTGCTCCTTTAACAAGTAAGAAAAATGAATCTGATGTTGTTATTGATATTGGAGAAATTGAAGATTTTGAGGGATTTTCATATTGTAAAATAGATCAATTAAGAGCTGTAAGTAAATTAAGAATACAAACAAAGAAATTTGAAAATAAATATTATAATAATTTCAATAGAGAAACTGGTAAATACTCTAATCCAGAAGTATCAACAGAACAAATGAATTTAATAGATACTGCTATTCAAGAATTGAAATATAAGTCAAAATAAGTAATAAAATATAATGTATAGTTATAGACTTGATAAAAAATAAAATTTAGGAGGAAAATGAACATGAAAGAAAAATATAATGATTGGACAAAAGAGTTTATGGAATCTTGGAAACAACTAGATTGGAAAAGAACATTAGATACATTAGACAAAAATGTGAAATACTATGAGAATCCAATAGATGAGCCTTGTAAAAATTTTAATGAAGTAGTAAATTTATGGAATGTTGTTGCTGATAATCAAAAAGATATTGAATATAAATATCAAATTGTTGCATATAACGAAGATACTTGTATCATAAATTGGCAAATGACAAGAATAATGACTAAGACTAATACAAAACAAGAAATTGACGGAATATTCCAAATATCTTTAAATGATGATGGTAAATGTACTTTATTCAAACAATGGAGATTTACTAGATAGAAAGGTTGGTTTTAATTATGAAATTAAAAAATAAAGTTGCTTTAATTACTGGATCATCTTCTGGAATTGGTAAAGCAATAGCTTTATTATTTGCAGAAGAAGGTGCAGATGTAATAATATGTTCTAATACTTCAAGTGAAGATGGAAATAAAGTATTAAAAGAAGTTAAAGAAAAAGGCTCTGATGCAATTTATGTTCAAGCTGATTTAACTAAGGAATCAGATATACAAGATATGTTTAACCAAATTAAAGAAAAATACGGAAAATTAGATATACTTATTAATAATGCAGGAAGAACTTTTAATATTCCATTTAAGGATATAACAGAAGAAACAATTACAAGAGATATAAATACTAATTTAACATCTGCTATTTTGTGTTCAAAATATGCTGTAAAATTAATGAATGATGAAGGCTGGATTGTAAATACTTCTTCAATAAGAGGTATAGATTATTCTGGAAGAGCTGGAATTATTGGATATTGTTCTTCTAAAGCTGGTATTAATAGTTTTACTAAAACTTTAGCAATGGAATTAGCTCCAAAAATCTATGTAAATGCTGTAGCACCTGGATTTGTATATACAAATTATATGGACACAGTAACAGATGAAATGAAACAAGCATGGCTTAAAAATATACCAATTAATAAATTTATAGAACCAAGAGAAATTGCAGAAGTTTATTTAATGTTAGCTACATCAAAAATATTTACAGGCTCAATCGTTACTCCAGATGGAGGCTATTCTTTATTAGATAGATAAAAAGATATATAAGTGGTGTAGTCGTTCAAAACTACAGCCACTTATTTTTCTATCGCATTCTGGATTTATCTTTCTTTTCATTGACCTTATTTTTTTCTTTTTCAATTTCAAGTTGATTTTTAAGCAGAATAGTTCTATTTTCAATCTCAAAGCAATTAACAATATCTTTATTAACTTTCTTAATCAAAACCTTTAAATCATCAATTTCATGGGTAATTTTATCTTTTATTTCTGGATTCGTTTCTTTACTTCTTTTTCTCCATAAACTTTCTCTTTTACCTTTTAAAATTCTTAATTTTTCTTCTTGATTATACCTATAACTTTTTAATTCATTTAGATTATTGATTTTATTTTCAGTAAGTAAAATAGTTTGCTCACTTAAGCTCTCCAAATGTTTTATTACTATTTTCATTTCTTTTGTAATAGGAATTTTATGATTATTTATTTCAATTTTTTGTGGCAAAGGGTCAATTTTCAATAATATACATATAAAAACATAAAGTAACGGCAATTTTCCTAATTGATATTCTCTTTGTTTTTGTTTAAATTTATTATATTCTTCAATAGTCATCTTGTACTTTTTCTTTGGAATATATATTTTGTTATAATTCTTATTTTCAATTCTATTTAATATTTTCTCTTTAGTATAGTTATCTCCAAATAATTCTTGTGGTCTTACAATTTTATAGCTGTTGTTTCTTGAAACTAAAAGTCCAGTTTCTTCATTATAGGAAATAAAATATCCCTGATTTTCTAATCTTGTTTTAAAACCTTTATATGAATATGAACTTGATATTGCATCATCTATATCTTTCTTTACTAATTGCATATATGGATTATTTTTAGCATATAACTTGTAATAACCTTTGTATTTCCATGGAGTTGATAAAACACTTAATCCATTCTCTTTGCAGATAAAATCAGATGTTATTCTTATAAAATCTTTCGTTTCTCTATTACTATAAAACTTATTTCCACTTTTAAATGAAACAGAATTTATAACTATGTGATTATGAACATTATCTGTATTTAAGTGAGTAGCAACTACAAATTCATAATCATCTCCAAATATTTCTTTTGCATATTGTAATCCAAGTTCATGACATTTCTCAGGAGTTACTTCTTTACCTTCAAAAGATTGTATTAAGTGATATGATATAATTCCACCTTCTTTATTATATCTTTTCTTTGTATCTTGCATTTGTTGAACAGCAGTATTAGGATTACAATTTACTCCTGATACGTACATCATTTTTTCTGTTTTTTCTCCATTCATAATATATTTAATTATTGTATCTAGTCTTGTTTTTCTTGATAAAAATTTAGTTACTGCCATAAATTCTCCTATTCTTTTTTAGTAGGTGTAAGATAAAACTTTTGTAAATCATCAATCATATTATTAACTTTATTAGCAAGTGGATAATATTTATTATCATCTACATATTGATAACTATTTGCTACTCTTGCTAATTGATTTATATTTACTGCTACACCTCTTAAATCATTTAATATTTTGTAAAAGTTTTCATCTGGTTTTTCTTTAATTTCTGTGTTTTCAATTACAAGTCTAAAAAAAGCAGATTCTGATATACCTGCTTTCATACATTTATTTTTTAATAATTCGTTTTCTTTACTATTAAGCCATACTTGTTTTTTTATTGATCTATTTCTCATAAATTTCATCTCCAATCTTTAATATTTTTTTGTAAAACTTTCTTAAAGTTTTTTATAAAGCACAAATTTTTTAATTTGTACTTTTGAATGTGTGCGGTAGTACAAATTCATGGCTTGCTTTATACAAAAAAATTATAGGTGTACTACCACTGAGTTTTGCTATGAATTAAGTAAAAAGCCAAGAAAAAAGAGCTAGATTTTACTCTAACTCTTATAGTAATTTACCAATATAAATTGTATAAGTATTATTTTATTACTCCAAATGCAGGTACATTAATAGTAATCGCTTCAAAAGATCCTTCAGCAGAGTAATTAGTATCTTTATTCAAATATAAGACATCTCCACTTTCGCAATGAACTTTTTCATTATCTATTAAAAAGTCAGCATCTGCACTGATAAAGTAATAAACTCTTTCATTTATTATCTTACTTGACTCTAATTTACCGTTTAGTCTAGTAACTGCTAAACTCACATTTTCTGTAGTTTCTTTTGTTAAATAGTTATCTGCCGAATGTACTTCACTAATTTTTCTTGTTATTTTTTCATTTCTTGATATTTTCTTATACATGATTAACCTCCAAATTACCATTTATTATGTGCATAGTATATCATACTTTTTTAATTAAATATATATTATCTCACTAAAAACAATTTCTTCAGCTCTATTTTTACAGTTATTCATCATTTGTACCCACTCTAATTGATTTTTAGCTTTTAGTTCTTCATCAATATT
This sequence comes from uncultured Clostridia bacterium, assembly GCA_944388795.1. Classification (GTDB taxonomy): domain Bacteria; phylum Bacillota; class Clostridia; order TANB77; family CAG-508; genus CAG-269. Next base: position 4,019 of record CALXKD010000027.1, on the reverse strand, counting down.
GTCTTGTTTTGCAAATTTCTTTATAAGTATATCGACTCTTGTTTTAGCAGTTTCTTGTACTTCTTTTAAGTGTTTATTTAGAGTTTTATTCATAAACATTATTATATAGTCAGCTTTTTTATGTTCTTTTAAATAATTTAATCTTAGTAATCCATATTTATTTAATATCACTTTTTCTTCAGCTTCTAGTACAAGATTAGGAAGATAATAATCTCCAACTAGGTTATATTCAATTCCTGTTCTCTTGTCTATAAAACTTTCTTTTAAATTTCCTTTTTCATCATATCTTTCATCCATTTCTAAAATCCTCCTTTAATCAATTAAATTAGCATATAAGCTATTTAAAAACTCTTCACTATAATGTCTTTCATTTTCATAGTGCCAAGAATTCTTTTTAGTTTTATTAGTATATTTATTATTATCTGTATAGTTAGGTCGTAAATTTTCCGATTCATGAGTCGTAAAATTTTCTGGTTGTGAATCGTAATTTTTACGATTCAAATTATCAAACTTGACATCATGTATCATTTGAGCAGGATATAGCAGTTTGGGCTTTGCTTCTCCTTGACTCTTTTCTAATAGTAATTTAGCATCTACTAATTCTTTAAATACCTTTGTACAAGTTTTATCAGAAATATGCAATAATTTTTGTATTTCTTTTCTAGTAAAAATTAAATACACATTTCCGTTTTTATCTATCCAATTATTTTTTATAGATAGTGTTAATCGGTCTAACAATATACCATAAAGCAATATTGCAGCTGGAGATAGAGAAATATATCTTTCATTGACAAAAAGCTCCTTTGGTATCATATAAAACTTATATTGGTAAATTTTCTTTTGATTTATAAACTTAAATTCATTTTCCATATCTTGTCCTTTCCGAACTTAATATGAAGTAAAGGTTAAAATTTGGAACTTTAATTTGGAACGAAATTTGGTTATTTTTGAGAAACTGATAGAAATTTAAGAAAAAGAAAAACACCTATCAAAGTATCTTGATAAGTGCTTTTTAACGATTTCCTATTTTTTATGATTTCTCTAAATTTCTATAGAAAATCGTAAGTATTTGGTGCAGATGGCCGGAATCGAACCGGCACGGTTTATTCAACCGCAGGATTTTAAGTCCTGTGCGTCTACCAGTTCCGCCACATCTGCATTTCAAAACTGGTTTATCTTGACGACAATAGTTATTATAATATTTGTTCTTTTTTTTGTCAATAGGTTTTAGTATTTTTTTCGATTTTTTTATAAATTTTAAAAGAAGCCCTTTGTTATTAGGCTCCCTGTTATTAATTATCGTTTGTTCCTGTTCCCTCAAAAGGTATAAATTTGTTTACAACACTTTCTGTTGATACATCTTCTGCTCTAAACATCATAAATGATGTATTAATTTTATTATCAACAAGTTGTTCTACCTCTTCTTGAGTAGCATGTTCTGCTAAAACCAATTCACTAACTAAAATTTGTTTAGCATTGTTTAACATTTTCTTTTCTCCTGTTGAAAGTCCTTTTTCTTTTTGTTTAAAGCTTAAATTTCTAACAACATCAGCTATTTCATAAATATCTCCGCTCTTCATCTTTTCCATATTATCTCTATAGCGCTTATTCCAATTTTTATCCATAGCTGTTTCGTCTCTTTCTAAAACTCCAAATACCTTATCTGCTGATTCCTTATTGATTATATTTCTAACCCCAACTTCTTCTGCTTTTGCAGTTGGTATCATTACTTTAACCTCACCTGGCATTTTTAAAATATAATAAGACTGTTTTTGTCCTAAAATATCTTTTTCTTCTATTGCATCTATTGTTCCTGCCCCGTGCATTGGGTATACGATTTTGTCTCCTACATTGAACATGTAAGTCACTCCTTTCAGCATTTTAATTTATTTGGCAGAAAAAATATAATAAAGTTATGTCAATACCTTTTAATAACTTTATTGGATTTTTTAACCATATCTATTATACAATAAAAAACGGTAAAAGTCAAAGCCATTACCGTTATTTTTTATGTGTATTTCTCTTGTACCTGTTGTCGCTCTAAGGATAAATTTTTTTACAGTTTTTTGGACTCTATTTATTGGTTGAACCAAATCCTCCTACTCTTTCTCCTTCTGCTACATCATCATCTGTCACTAAATATTTTTGAAAAATTGCTTGTCCTATAGCCTCTCCTTTTTTTACAAGTATATCTTCATCTTTAATGTTATAAAATGCAAACATAAAATGTCCATCATTGTCTGGATTGCCATAATAATCTTTATCTATAACACCTACACTATTTGCCATAATTAATCCCTTCTTCTTTGGATTAGAACTACGGTTATATAATAATAGCATCTCATCATCTTGCATATATGCTTTTAATCCTGTTTTTATCAATGTTGGATTCATTCCCTTCTTAAAACTTGGAATAACTGTATCTTCTGCTGCTTCTATATCATATCCTGCACTATATTTTGTTTTTCTTACTGGTAGATGAATATCCTTATCCTCAAATCCCTTTGCGATCTCAAATCCTCTCTTTTTTTCCATTTTTAGTCCTCCTTATATTCCTATATATTATTCATTTTACTTTTTGTATTTTTTCATAATATTGTATAAATGTCAATAGAAAAAACAAAACAGACCACTATTTCGTAGTCTGTTATTTATGATTATGTTCTTGATTCTACTATCAATTTGATACCTGTTCTATCTTCTCCCTCTACCTCAACTTCTGCAAATGCAGGTATACATACTAAGTCTACTCCAGATGGTGCTACAAAGCCTCTTGCTATTGCAACAGCTTTTACCGCTTGATTTAATGCTCCTGCTCCGATTGCTTGCATTTCTGCCTTATTTGATTCTTTTACTAATCCAGCAATTGCTCCTGCTACTGAATTAGGATTTGATTTTGATGAAATTTTTAAAACTTCCATTTTCTTTTGCCTCCTATAATTTTTATTTTTTTGTTGCAACTTTTACAGTTTGTATTTTACAATATCTGGAAATTTGTGTAAAGTATTTTTTATAAAAATTTATAGGTTTTCATCGCAATAAATCTACTAATTCGACATTTTTTACATATTAATTCTTGTTATGGTTTTCACCTTATTTGTATTATCATCTATGTCATAAATAACACCATTTAACATGCCTTCTCCAGATGCTACTTTATATCTTTCTGGTAATGATGTTTCAAATCGTTTTAAAGCCACAGAAACATCCATTCCAAGCGCTGAATTTTTTGTTCCTGTCATACCGATATCACTAATATATGCTGTTCCCTTTGGTAATATTTTTTCATCTGCTGTTTGTACATGTGTATGTGTTCCGAAAAGAGCTGTAATCATACCATCTAAATAATATCCCATTGTAATTTTTTCCCCTGTTGCCTCAGCATGAAAATCTACAATGATAATATCTACTTTATTTTTTATTTTCTTAATAATATCTTTTACTACTAAGAATGGGCTTTCTGATAATACATTCATGTACACTCTTCCAATTAAATTTATGACTGCTATCTTTTTATGTTTACATTCATATATACCATATCCTTTACCTACTACTCCTTTTGGATAATTAGCTGGTCTGATCAATTTAGGATGATCTATAAACTTAAAAATATCTTTTTTCCCCCATGTATGATTTCCCATTGTTACTACATCTACATTTTGAGAAATAATATCATTAAAATTTTTTTCTGTAATTCCCATTCCTTCAGCTGCATTTTCTCCATTAACAATAACAAAATCTATTTCTTCTTTTTGTCTAATTTGATATAATTTATTTTTTAATTCCTTGATACCTGTCTCTCCAATAATATCTCCCACTGCTAAAATCTTCAAACTCATTCCTTCTTTCTATCTCTTTTATATAGTATAATCATACTATATTTTTTTTGAATTCGCAAGAGTATCTCTAATGGTAATATTGCTTTTATTAAGTGGTTCCTCTAATCATAACCACGTGTAAAACGCGTGGTTTGAACAAGCCCTAAAAGGGCTTATAACATTACCAGCGCCTAAATGACG
>CALXKD010000026.1 GCA_944388795.1 uncultured Clostridia bacterium | reverse complement strand
GCTCCCTCAAGGATTCGAACCTTGGACCCACCGGTTATGAGCCGGTTGCTCTGACCAACTGAGCTAAGGGAGCGTTTTCCTTAACGCAAGTTACAGTATAAACTATTTTTATCTAGTTGTCAAGATATTTTTTCAAATTCCTATAATTTCTTGTGTTCATCCATAAATATCCTATTTTCACTATATTAATTACATCACTTAAAAATACTCATTAAAGGAGTTAGGTTTTCTCTAACTCCTTCTTTATCAAGTTTTTATTAATAATTATCTGCACCTTTTCCTTCTGGTAATGCTGGATATTCTATAACAATTCTGATTCTCATAACATACTTAATTGCTCTTACAATTTTACTATTTTTAATTCTTTGCCATAAGCTTGGTTTTGCTTCAAAAGTTACTGATTGTTCATATTGTTGTGCAGCCACATTTACTGGTTCAACATTTTGTTCTGCTACTACTTGTTCTACAACTGGAGTTGTATCTTCTACTGGTGTTGGTATAGATTTTAATGCATCTGCAACTTCTATTCCTATATAACTTAAAGCTTTTGATCTATCCTCAATTCTTTCCATATCAATTTCTATATGTAAATTTGATTCAAGATTTGTTACTCTAGCATTTAATAGTTTCATAGCATCTTGATAATTTTGAGATTTCTTTCCTTTTGATTTTCCAACAATATTTAATGTTTCAATAATATCTTCTGAAAATTCATCTTCTGCTTTTTTTACTTGATCCTTCCAATCTTTTTCTTTATTATCTACTACATCTATCAACTCTTTTAATCTGCCTGATAAAGCTATATTTTGTTCTCTTTGTCTTATTAATTCTTCTATTTTCTTTGTATTTTCTTCAAATTGATTTGTAGCATACTCTACTAAACCATAAGCAGCTTTATATACACTTACTGGAAAGTTCTTCTTTTTAGGATATTCAATTAAATATGTTTTGATAGATTCTATTAAATCTTTAAAATAAGAATCATCTTCTAATTGTACAATTTGTTTTTTACTGTTTGGATTGATAAGTTTATGTACTTTATCTATATTGGATAATATTTTCTCCTCAGTGATAACCATTCTCACATTTACTATGCCAGATCTAGACATGTAAATTACCTCCTTTTATCTTAAGCATATTATTTATACAATTATAATTATACATTAACCTACAAAAAACTACAATACCAACGGAAGATTTTTATTTTAAGTTTTTGTTACAGAATTGTTACAAATATATTACAAGTGTTATTTCTTATCCATAACATTGCTAGACCACTCTTCCGTAGTAGAATTCATTTAAATAGAGAAAAGAGTAGAAATTGATAACATAGATTTATTTTTCTATTTCTACTCTTACTTTTTTTATAACACTGTCTTAATTTCTTCAAATCTTTTTACCTTTTGTGTTGTTGTTTTAATTAATTCTTTATTGGTTACACTAATTTCTCTTACATATTTATATGCTGGCATTGTTTTATTTATTTTCTTAACTTCTTGCCAAATTTTTTCTTTTAACTCCTCTGGATTTTTTGTTCCAAATACTTCCTCTACTAATTCTTCATCATATACGACCTTAGCACATATTTTATAATCGCCATCATCTTCTGGTTTCCCATAAACAAAAGATTCTTTTATTCCTTCAATTTTATTTATCAAAGCTTCTATTTCTTCTGGATATATATTTTTTCCATTTTTTAAGACAATTACAAATTTCTTTCTTCCTGAAATAAAAATAAAATCATCCTTGTCTATTCTTGCTAAATCTCCTGTATGTAACCAACCATCTTCTGTGATAGTTTCTTTTGTTGCTTCTTCATTATTATAATATCCCAGCATAACAGATGGACCTTTGACCATTAATTCCCCAATACCTTCTTCATTAGGCTCTTCAATTTTTACATCTAAGCTTGGGAAAGCCTTTCCAATAGAACCTAATCTTTGATACTTATCATCTTCTACAGAAATAACTGGTGAACTTTCTGTCAAACCATATCCTTGGTATAATGTAAATCCTAGTTCATTAAATCCCTTCTCTGTTTCTGGATCTAAGGCAGCCCCTCCTGCCACAAAGATTCTTATATTTCCGCCTAGTGTATCATGGATTTCTTTAAATAATTTTTTCCTAATATCTATTCCAAATTTTAATAAGAATTGGCTAATTTTGATTCCTTTTTGTACTGTTTTCAATTTACCTTTTTTCTCAATTGTTTTCATTACTTTTTTATACATAGCTTCAAATAAAATTGGAACTGAAACCATTACACTTGCTTTATATTCTTTTAAGTTCTCTGCTATATGTCTAATTCCTTCACAAAATGCAATTGAAGAACCTCTTGATAATGGATATAAAAATCCAGTTGTACATTCAAATGTATGATGCAATGGTAAGAAAGATAGAAATCTATCTGTATCATAAATTCTTAAAACAGATGTAATATCCATTAAATTTGCACATATATTTTTATGTGATAACATAACCGCCTTTGACATAGCAGTGGTTCCTGATGTAAATAACATAATAGACATTTTTTCTGCATCAATCTTTGCATCTAAAAATTCTCTATTTCCTGCTTCTAACAACTCTTTTCCTTGTTTTATCAATTCATATTCAGAATATATACCATTTTCTTCTTTATCTAAGTCCATTGAAATGAAATATTTTATTTTGGTATTGTTTTCTTCTTTTATCTTATTCATAACATCATTGTATTTTTCTGAATATACAATGGCTTCTACTTCTGAACGAATAATTAAGCTTTCTATTTCATTTTCTGGTAATGATTTATCCAAAGGAACAATTACACCTGTTCCATTTACAACTGCTAGATAAACAATTCCCCATTCATATCTATTTTCAGATATAACAGCAATTCTTTTATCTTTTAATCCCATATTTACAAATTTTGTTCCTAATGCCTTTACATCATTTCTAAATTCTTTATGGGTAATTTCTCTGAATTTTCCTTCTTCTTCCGTCTTAAATACATAAGCTGGTCTATCTCCATAAAGTTCACCAGATTTCTCTAACATATCTCTTAAATCTGTAAATTTCATAAAATCATGTATTGGTTCTCTCATTTTCTATCCCCCACTTATCTAATTTTTAATCCTTCAATTACTGTATTTTCAAATTCTTTATATAGCCTCATAATATCAATTTCTTTTTCATTTCGCAATTTATACACCAATGTTGAACAGATTAATCCATATATTTCAGACGCGATAACCTTTGGATTTCCTTCTTTTATTTCTTTTTTCTCAATTCCTTCTTTTACAATCTGTTCTATCTTTTTAATATAATCATAAATATGTTTTTTACATTTTTGATTTCTTGCTTCATTTCCCCAAAACTGGCTCAATAAAATGGTTATCAAGTCCTCGTACTTCATAACAATTTTTATTTGTATTAAAACAATTGCTTTTAATTTATCAATATAATTATCATATTTTGCCGTTTTAATATCTATACTATTTTGTAAGAGCTTCATTCCTTCTTCTATTAAAAAGTTAAAAATTTCTTCCTTGCTTGAAAAATGATAATATAGAGTTCCTTTTGCTACTCCAACCGTTGCTGTAATTTCTTCAATACTTGTTGCATCATATCCTTTTTCAGCAAATAATTTCATCGATGTTTCAAAAATCTTCCTCTTGGTTTTATTCATTTTCTAAACATCCTTTCAATATGATATATCAATGTATATATTATATATGTAAACATTTAATATTGCAATATCTTTTCATGGTTTTGTACTAGTTATTCTAAGAAAATTTTTATATTCTGTTTTTATCATAATCGTATTTATTTCAATTTGCTTTAGTGAATTTTACAACAAAAAGAAGCATAGATTTATTTCATCTTTGCTTCCCTCCTTTTCTATCTTATAATACATATCACACAAAAAATAATGATTTCTATTATCAAATTTAAAAGTAAAATATAATTCGTACTTTTTATTCCTATATCATTTAAGTTATCGAAGCCATGCACCATCTCATTAATTTCCTCCTGTGTTGATAACTTTTTTTGTTCCATATATGCTTTGGCTAAAAACCTTGCTTTTATCATAGCATCATTTTCTAGATAACTTCTTACAAAATAGTATATTAATCCTCCCATAATTAAAATAGTTAAAAACATCATCTTATATGGAAGTAGCTTGAATATTGCTAATATAGATATCACTAGAAAATATACTATGTAAATATTGGAATATATAAAATTAAAATAGATTATTTTCTTATCTTGTATAGAATGTAAACATTCATGTGCAATCGTTTGTATTCTTGTAAAACTTTCCTTCACATCAGATATAACTATTTTATTAGATATACCAATATATAAAGAGCTTGTTGCTGTTTTATCTTCTTCTATTTTTACATTTGTGTTATTTAGCATTTCTAAATATTCTTTGCACATCTCTATATTATTGGGATATTTCTTAGCAATACCATCTAATTCTGTATTTTCTGCAACTTGTTTTATTTTTCTAACATTATATCCAAAAATATATTTTAATATGATTAATATACATATTAAACATATTATGATTATGAAATATTCCATATTTTATCCCTTTTCATTACTATTACATAACATCTCTTACTGCTTCACCAATAATTTTATTAACATCTGCTAAAACAATGTTAAATTTCATCTCTGCATTAAAATATTGTTTTGCCTCTTCCAATTGTATTAATTCTGCATATAATTCTTTCATTTTATTTGTTTTTTCTACATCTTCTTTTCCTGTTTGCATTTGTGTCATTTGTGCATCATATCGTGCCACTTCAAAGTCTCCTATTTTCTTTTTCAAATCTGGATTTGAAGCCACCATTTCTCTTGCTTGTTTATAATTCTTATATTCCTCAGATTGTCTAAGTTCTGATGCTAATCGATTGGCTGTATCATATACATTCATAGTTGTTCCTCCATTTATTCATTTACTGTATTACCAGTTGGTGTTGCTTCTTCTACACCTTCTATTTCAACATTTGCATCTGTTGGACAGATGTTAACAAATGTATTTCCATCATTTACATTGATTTCATTTCCATTGAGATCTTGATAAACGGTTTGTTCATCTCTTGCATTTTTTATACATTTAATTTTTATTGCTCTGCCATTTGTAATATAGTAACCATCAAATGTTCCTATATTTCTTAATCCTTGTCTTCCTTTGTTCTCTGTATCTGATAATGTATAATTATTGCAGAAAGTAATAATTATATTCTTAGTTGTTACTGGTTCATCTGTATCCCAATCCGTTTGTTCTTCTCCTCTTGCATATCTTACATATACTTTATTTTCCTCATCATATTCATATCGAACTGTTTGCAAGTCTGAATGTGGGATTGTGATTGTATCTGCTACTTGACCATCTTCTAAATTGACCTCATCTGTTACATAATTCAAAACGCTTTCTTTATCTGAAGTTGTTGTATATTTTTTACTCTTAGCTGATTCTAATAATTTTTCTGTACTTGTTACTGCATTATGTGGTGCAGCTTTATCTTTCACTCTCCAGAACGTTGTTCCATCTTCTGCTATTCCATTAATATCATCTATACTATATTTTTTAATATCACTTTGTGCTTGAGGACTTTGTCCAAAATGTACATATATAGCATCATTTTCCATAGCATAATCTATAAAGTAATGTCTTGCACTTCTTACTGGTCCTATCTTCTCTAAATCTACGCCCTTAAAAAGAGCCATTAATCTGGTTTCTCCGCCCTCAACAATAATTTCATATACCATATATGCTTGATTTAAACCAGCTTGTGGCCAAGCACCACTATGATTATCTATCATAACCGCTATTGGTCTATCATTTCCTTTAAATATTTGAACTTGTTTTTCTTCTACCGCAACTGGTTCAGTAGTTTCCTCTTCTGATATTGTTTCTGTATCATTATTTTTATCTTGTGTGATTTTATATGCCAATACAACACCTGCTACAATGATTAAAATGACAAGTATAATGATTAATATTTTTACGCCACCTTTTTGCATACGTATTCCCCTCTTTTCTCTTAATTATCTTAATATATTTAATGCTTCTAGTATCTTTTCTTCTTTTTTTCTCATTTGTTTTTTATCTTCTTCCTCTATATGGTCATATCCCATTAAGTGATAAAAACCATGTACTAACATATAACTTAACTCTCTTTCAAAGCTATGTCCATATTCTTTTGCTTGTTCTTCTACTTTTTCTAATGAAATAACGATATCTCCTAATATATCTTCATATAGAAAATCCTTCGTTTTTATTTTTTCTTCTAAATCCTCTTTTTCAAACATCGGAAAGGAAAGTACATCTGTTGCTCTATCAATATTCCTATACTTCTTATTAATTTTTTGAATATTTTCAGGATTTGTAAATGTTACTGTAATATATAATTTTGAATCTTGTATATTTTCCTCTTCAAAGCATTTATCAAAAACACTTTTCACAATGTGTTCATATTTTGGTTCTTGTTCAACATCTTTATATAAGATTTCATAGTTGTTCATTTTAAGCTACTTCCTTCATCTTCTTTTTATAATTTCCTTGCGAAATATAAGAATTTTTTAATTCTCTCATTGCTCCATAATCAATTAGTTTTCTTTTATAATATTTTAGCAATTTACTATAATCTGTTTTGGTTTTACTAGTTTCTATTTTTTTCATATCATTTTTTATAAATAATACTTCTTTTTGTCTAACATATTCTATGAAGTTTGTTTCTTTCAATTTACTTACTTCTTTGTACTGATTCCAAAAAGCTTTAAATTCTTCTCTATCTTTTGCATTTTCCCAATAAACTTTTGTTGATAATAATTTGATATTGTAATCCTCAAACAAATTGATAAGCATTGCATAGGCTTTTTCTCTCTTAGCTGCTATTTTCGTGTCTTGAACTAAAATTCTAGCATCTTTTAATAATTTTTCATAACATTGTATTGCAACAATTAATGGTAAGCTATGTGTAAATAATTTTCTACTAATGCTTAATAATACAACATTCTTTTCTATATTATCCTTTGTATCTAATTTTCCAACTGTATATGTTTCATAATTTTCATATTCTTTCATGACATCACTGATATTACTATCTTTTGTATCCTTTTGAAGCTTGATTTTTAATGTTAATATATTTTGAATATATTCTTCTAATGTATGAAATATTTTTGTATATACAACTTCTTTTTCTGGTTCGTAGCTATTTGCTGCATCTGCAAGTTTAATGGAATAATTTTTTAATATGCTTTTATATAAAACATCCATCTTTGAAACATAAAATTCATTATATCTTGCTATCAATTTTTCTTTTCCTGATAACTGAATTCCATCATTATCTAATTCTAATAAATATTTTTGTTTTCTATTTTTATATTCGATAAATTCCTTTTCTTTTAAACTAGTAACTTCGTAATATTTAGATAATGCTTCTTTTTCAAATTCTGAAGCTGTATTATTTCTTACCTTCTTATATATTGAGTCCATAACATATTTATCTAAGGCTTCTAAATATACTTCATAAGCAGCATCATATTTAGCTTCAGCCTCTTTTTGATTATAATTTTCATTACTATTTTGATATCCTTCAAATGCTTTTAAAACATTGTTTCTTTTTATAGAAATTAACATTCCATTAATACCTATCTTTGTTGGTATTAGCATCTTGGTCAAGGTTTTTGTGATTTTACTAAAAAATGTTTTATCTGTTCCTGTGATTCTCAAACTTCTTTCTTCCATTTATATCATCCCTTCAAAACACAATTTTTTCATTTGTCCCTATATTCTCAAGCACTTCATATGTAACATAAATATCAATACTATTTTCATTTTCATATGTATTTATATTTTTGTTTACAATTTTATCTTTATTTTCTATTTCTTTTTCTAATTCTTCTTCAATTTCTTGTATCCCTAAGGCTTTAGCCTCTTCGACAGAATATGTTTTTTGTACTTCTTCGTATTCTTGATAGGTTGTTTTTATAATAGAAATTGGTAAATAAAAATTAGAAAATAGCTTTATTTTATTTTCGTTTTCTATTGTATCATAAAATTTAAAATTTGAAACCCCTTTCGGAAAATTTATTTTAAAATTGTTAATTTTTATTCCATAATTGGTTTTCACATTTCCTGTATTGTGCTTTTCCGTAGCATTGTATTCAATCGTTTTGCTTTTGGTATACCAAACTCTTGCTTCTATTTCTCCTTTCGCATGAACATATCGAATACCTGTATATTTTCCTTCCATCCATCCATTTATTAATACATCTCCTTCACTGACAGTATCTCCTACTTTAACATTTGCTGTTCCATCTTGTGCAGTAATTTTTGTAATGACACCATTTTTCGTTGAAACAATATTACAATATTCATCTTCCGCAATCATTTCTGGCTTTTCTTCTGCTTTTACTAATTTTACAATTGCATTTGTTCCCTTTAATTCAATTCCCATCCATGCTATATCATCTCTATTTAATCTAACCTTGTTAATAATTTCTTTCGTATCTATTTTAGACTTCATTTCTCCTATTTTAAGACCTGCTACAGAAATATCTTCCATAATATGTTCCATTTCTAGTCCATTTTCTTCTACTATCTCTATATTCCATACAAAATTAGAGCTTAAAAAAATTGTACTGATTATCAGAATTAAAAATATAGCAAATAGTTTTCTTTTCTTATATTTACTAATTAAAAATGGTAGTCCTCTTTTGGCTTTTATCTTTACCTTGCACTGTGTTTTTTTAGCAATTTTGCATATTTCTTTATAATGTTTTATTTCCACATTTAAGGTTAGACGGATATCATTTACTCTTTTTATATTCCACATCATATATTTTTTATTTCTACAAATATTTATAAATCTTTCAATATAATATCCTTCTACTATAATTCTCAAATATCCATATATATAATTTATGATTTTCTTGATTATCATTTATCTCTCCTATTTTTTATTCTTATTTAATATTATGAAATAAGAATAAAAAAATAACTGAAAATTTATTTTTCATAAATCTCAGTCATTTTTGTTAAATACTCTCTTGACATTTAATCTGTTATTCTTTCAAAATCAAAACTTTCAATTTTTCCTGTTACTCTTATATCATCATTGGTCATAGTTTCTAAATTTAACTGATAACCATTTATACTAATTATCCCCTTATATGTACTAATTCTTATAAAAAACTCTTCATATTCTAAAATGCCTTTATAATTTTCAATAATCATTTCATCAAATCCTATGATAGTAATTTTCGGAACATCTGAATAGACCTCTTGTGGTATTTCTAAAATTTTATTAATTTTACGCATTCTATGCTTTTTCATCTTTCACCTCTTACAATTTAAATTCATCTAAAGATTTAAATTCATATCCCCTATTTTTTATTTCTTTTATCATACTATCTAAGATATTTGTATTCGTTTTGGAATTACCATGTAATAGCATAATTTCTCCATTATGCAAATTATTAAGTATCTTCTCTTTTGCCTGGTTTTCATCTGGTTGTTTTTCTTCATTCCAATCCTCATATGCAAAAGACCACATCACATTTTTATATCCTAATGCATTTGTTACCATTAATGTTTTTTCACTAAATTCTCCTTTTGGTGGTCTTATATATTTCATTTCATATCCAAATTTTTCATAAACACTTTGATGTAAATCCATTACTTCTTGTTTGATTTCTTCCTCTGTTAAAGTTGGCATACTCTTATGATTAACTGTGTGATTTCCTATAATATGCCCATCATCTATCATTTGTTTTACTAAATCTTCTTCTGTATTCACATAGTGTGCTGTTAAGAAAAATGCTGCTTTTACATCATTTTCTTTTAATATTTTCAAAATTTCTTCTGTATACCCTGCTTCATATCCCTCATCAAAAGTTAAATAGATTATTTTCTCTTCTGCATTTCCTAAACAGATACCATTGTTTTCTTCTAATATTTTTCTATTTTTGCTTCCTACATCTGGCTGCTCATGATTATCGTTTCTTTTTATACCCCATTCTATTTTTTGATTGCTTACACTTGAATTTGTATCTATTCCCTCTTTCATATTTATATCTACAATAGTTACTACAAAAATGATGATTAATAGAAAAAACATCCATACATTTTTTAATATTTTAATCATATTCTTTATAAAATATCCTTTCTTTATTTCGTTGTTTAATTTTATGCTAATTTTTTTATATTATTCTTTCTTAAATATATATTGCTTTTTATCTTTAAAACATAATTATATTTTCTTTTTATGATTTATGATTATTTCGTTTTACTTTTTTGATTATATACTATCAATGCTTTTATTCTCCTGATAAATTTATAATGATAGTATTGACAATATGATTTTTTTAGAATATATTGTTGTTGCTACTGGAAAAATAAGGTAATTATTTTTTTATTGTCGAAACATATAATTTTTATTATTATTTTTACATATATTTTTAGGAGGGATGTAATATATGTTAAACTTCGTTATTTGTGATGATAATTTAAATATTTTAGACAGATTAGAAAAACTCTTAGAAAATATATTTACAAAGAATAATCTTGAAGGTCAAGTTTCTTTTAAATTTGACAATTTTGAGGATTTACTAAATTGTTTTGACAATGGAAATCAGATAGATGTTTTATTATTAGATATTAATTTAAAATCTCAAAAAACTGGTTTAGATTTAGCTGAAGAAATTAGGAAAAAGAATAAAAATGTTTATCTAATATTTACAACTGGTCATTTAGAATATGCTATGATTGCGTACAAATATAAAACATTTGATTATTTAGCCAAACCAATTACATACGAAAGATTAGAAGATACTGTTAAGCGTCTTTTTGATGATATTTATGGATTACCAAAGAAATATATAAAAATCGACAATAAGAATACACTCGTAGATGAAACACAAATTCAATATATTAAAAGAGATGGTATGAAATTGATTTTTCATACCTCTTCTCGTGATTATGAATCTTATAGTTCTTTTAATAAAATTCAAGATAAATTGCCTGATAATTTTGTAAGATGTCACAAATCCTATATTGTAAATTTAAATACAATAAAAAATGTTGATCCTGTTGCTTTAACGATATATTTTAATAAGGATACTTTTTGTAGCATCGGTCCTAAATATAAAAAAGAATTTATGGAGGTCATAAAAAATCATGGAATTGTTAAATAATATATGGAATGCTTTGGTTACACCAAATAAATTATTAATAGATATCATTCTAATACCTAGTGGAATTATAGAAGCTTGGCTTTCTTTAATGTTATTTACGCTTCTCCTTAATTTAAAAACATCTAAGGTTAAGCAAATTATTTATGTTTTTTTGAGTGGAATTATTAGTTACTTAATTACCTCTTTTATTCCTTCTCCACTTAATATATTTATCAATTATATAAGCATTTTTATAATAATTACTTTAATTTTTAAGACTTCTTTTTTAAAGGGATTATTTGCAACAATTATTCCTACGATTATTTTCGGCTTAACAGGAATGCTATTAATGAATCCATATTTTACTTTATTTAATATAAATTATGAACAATCAGAAACAATTCCTATATATAGAATTATTTATCTTATATTAATCTATTTTATTATCTTTTGCATTATTTGTTTATTAAAATTAAAACAATACAAAATAGATTTACCAGACTATACCATAGATAAGAAAAGTAAAAAAGTTTTATTAATCAATTTATCAATTGGATTTATAACCTTATGTGTTCAACTAGTTATCACTTTTAATTATATAGATACATTACCAATTATTATAACATTTTTAAGTTTTCTTTCACTACTAGCATATTTTGGTGTCAGTATTTATAGTTTGACTAGAGTCATAAAACTAGCTTTTACTACTCAAAAGTTACAAAATGCTGAGGAATATAATAAAACATTAACAATTTTACATGATAGTGTTAGAGGTTTTAAACATGATTTTGATAATATTGTAACAACAATAGGTGGATATGTAAAAACAAATGATATGGAGGGCTTGAAAAAATATTATGTACAACTTGAGGATGATTGTCAAAAAGTAAATAATTTATATATCTTGAATCCAGAATTAATTAATAACCCTGGTGTATATAGTTTGTTAACTACTAAATATCATGAAGCCGAGAAAAAAGGCATAAAAGTAAATATGTCACTTTTACTTGATTTAAATAATTTACATATGAAAATATATGAATTTACTAGAGTATTAGGAATCCTTTTAGATAATGCAATTGATGCAAGTAGTGAATGTGATGAAAAAGTAATCAACATTATTTTTAGAGATGATGCTAAAAATCATAGACAATTGATTACAATAGAAAATACATATCAAGATAAAAATGTGGATACTGAAAGAATATTTGATAAAGGTGTTTCTGGAAAAGAAAATCATACTGGATTAGGTTTATGGGAAGTCAGAAAAATCTTGAATAAAAGTAAAAATTTAGATTTATATACGACTAAAAATGATAAATATTTTTCTCAACAAATAGAAATATATTATTAATTTGTAGAATAGATATGAGAATAAAACACATATCTATTCATTTTTTTATTTATAAAAAGTAAAAAACAGCTTACAAAAAAGCTGTCTTGTATTGGATTGTAAATATATAACTTTTTAAGTTATATATAGGAGTGGCAAAAATAAGTTTTCGTACTATTTTTGCCAAGTTATTAGTCTTTCTTTATCATATTTGCTGGCATTTTTGGTTGATGTAATAACCAGAATATAACACAAGATGTATTTGTTGCTTTAGCATATTTTTCTGCTACTTTAGATAAAAATTTGAACATAATAGATTCCCCCTTATTATATATATTAAAAACACACCGGTATATGTTTTTCTAAACATTTTGGGTTGAAATATCTCTATATACTTCATACCCATATTTATTTTTTGTTAATCTATATGCTATTTTTGTTATCGTTAACGTTTGTATAAAGTTTCCAAACAATAGTATATTGGAAATTACATGATCTTGTATCAATGCAGCTGCTATAAGTCCTATTGAAAATGTAATATACGCTATTATTTGTTTCTTTTTTCTATCCTTCGTAGATAATATTGGAACATTTTCTGTATCTGCTGGTGCATAAAGTTTAATCATAAACATTCCAAATATCCATACAGCTACAATGAATATATATTTCATCATGTCTTCTAATACAATATTTTGTGAAAGAAATACTGTCCCACAATAAAATATAGCTGTTCCTAGTATACATCCTAAATGTGTCTTTAAATGAAATCCTCCAGATGCTCCTCTATATAATAATAATGCTACAAACATGAACAATACTTCTTTAAACATTCCTAAAATAGAAGCTATTATAAATAATAAAAAAACTTTTGGTATTTCTCCCACAATATTTTGTAGTCCATAATTTATTACTTCAGCTCTTTCATCATCTATTTCTGGCATTTCATCCCTTATTTTCTTAGTCAAGAATGTGCAGATTTTATCTATCATTTTTCTCACCTCTTCTTGCTAAATTGATTGTAGCACTCTTATATTTTTTGTATAATTTTATTTTGCAAAATATTTATTTTATTTTACAAAAATTCTTTTTGGACTTTTTCATAAAAATTTTTATAAAGAATATAAAAAATAGTTAAAGATTTCTTATTCATCTTTAACTATTTTTTCATTATTTCTTAATATACACCAGGTACCAATTGGCTCTGGTAAATCTTTAAATTCCAACATTTCTTTTGTTATTGGATGTTCAATGATAAGCTTATATGCCCATAAAGCAATTTGTTTTCCTTTTCCCCTTGTTCCATATTTTTGATCTCCAAATATGCTATGACCAAAATGAGATAATTGTACACGAATTTGATGATGTCTTCCTGTATGTAAATTTATTTTCACCAAGGATAAATTTTTCACCTCATTATATGTTAAAACTTCATAATCCAATTTTGCTTCTTTGGCATTTTTCTTTTCTTTATGAACTACTCTACTCATATTATTTCTTTCATCTTTATATAAATAATCCACCAAAGTTCCCTTATTTTTTTCAAACTTTCCATCCACAACTGCCAAATATTCTTTTTTGAATACTTTTTCTCTTACTTGATTACTTAATCTTGAAGCCGCCTTTGAAGTCTTTGCAAATACCATCACCCCGCCAACAGGCCTATCTAATCTATGTACTAGTCCCAAATATACATTTCCTGGTTTATGATATTTTTCTTTAATATATTCCTTCACAAGTGTTAACATATCCATATCTCCTGTTTTATCAGATTGTGAAGGAATATTGGGTATTTTTTCAACAACAATTATATGATTATCTTCATATATAATTTTTAGTTTTTGCATAAATTTCTCCTTCTATTTCTCCCATCTTCCATAAATTCCACAAGGTAAAACCAAGTCAGAGTTTTCCATAGGAAGTCCAATTTCTCCAGATTCTATTTTTCCTCTATATTTCTTTGCTATTGTTAAGTGTAAAATATCTTCTAAAACCTTACTAGATATTCCTGTTGTATATGAATTAATCAAGAAAAATAATGGTTGATTTGATAATACTTTTGTACATAGCTCTACTAAGTCATAAATATTATTTTCAAATTGCCATACTTCTCCTTTAGCACCTCTTCCATATGATGGTGGATCCATAATAATAGCATCATAGGTATTTCCTCTTCTAATCTCTCGATTTACAAATTTCACCACGTCATCTACGATAAATCGAACTGGCCTGTCTTGTAATTTTGAAGATGTCACATTTTCTTTTGCCCAAGTAGTCATACCTTTTGAACTATCTACATGGCATACAGAGGCTCCTGCTGATAAACAAGCAACCGTCGCACCTCCTGTATAGGCAAATAGATTTAATACTTTAATCTCTCTTTTTTCACCTTTAATTTTTTGTATCATCCAATCCCAATTAACTGCTTGTTCTGGAAATAATCCTGTATGCTTAAATCCCATTGGCTTAATGTTAAATGTTAAATTTTTATATTTAATTTGCCATTGAGAAGGTACTTTTTTCTTAAACTCCCATGAACCTCCTCCTGTTTTACTTCTATTATATACAGCATTCATTTCTTTCCACTTATTTGGAAAACTTTTATTTTTCCATATAATTTGTGGATCTGGTCTAGATAAAATAACATTTCCCCATTTTTCTAATTTTTGTCCATCTGCCATATCTAATATTTTATAATCTTTCCATTCATTTGCTATCTTCATATTTTTTCTAAGTAGCATTAATAAACTACTATTCCTCCTATTATTAGAATAGCTATATTTTACCATATTTTTTTGATTTTTCCAAGTGGATTTGACGATTTAAAAATTTTATGATTTTAAATATTTAAAAAATTCTTCTAATTCTATATCTGCTTGTTCTAAAATGCTTTTTAAAGTTTCTATTGCAATTTCGTAATGCATTAATTTCCAGTTTTATCATTTATGTATTTTGTGTGACTTCTTTTTTGTGATATTTTATTAAATCCCAGTTTTTTCATCACTTTAATAATTTTTTTGGAGGTAGTATTGGGTATTTAGAACTCATATAGCCACCTCCAATGTTGTTAAATATGTTTCTTTAGGTTGTACAATTTCTTCATTTTGCAAATATAATTCTAAAGCTTCTCTTAAGTTTTTTAATGCTTCTTCTATTGTTTTTCCTTGTGATGCAACATTATTGTCTAAACATTTTGCCACATACCATTCTTCTTCTTTTTGTATCATAACATTGTATTTTATACTCATATTTTTAGCTCCTTTTTTTCATAAATTTAAATGTTTTGTAAAATTTTAAAAAAATTATATATCATGATTGCATTGATACTAGATAAAATAATTAATGATACCACTATCATACTAATCCATTTGTGTTCATAAATTTTCTTTATAAACAGATTATATCTTTTCTCCTTATTCATTTTTCTTAATCCTAAATTCAATACATTTTCTTCTGTAAAATTCATCTTCCTTCCTCCTCACTTATTTTCATAATATGATATTCATTAAAAATGATATATATTCCTTATTTTTTAATAACTTTTCAGATATTTTTACCTTTTGTCCAATTTTTCAAAAAAACTGAGCATAGGTTTGTATTTTTTGCCATTTTATGCTATAATATAAGTAGTTTGAGAAGAATAATCTTCTCGACGATTGCAAACATACAATAAAGAGAGGAGTACATCACGATGAAAAAATTCAAGCGACAACTTATGAGGGGTTTAGCAATCGCAATTATTTTTGCAGCATTTGCTTTGGTGGTTTTATTAATCACTTTGATTATCATTAACCATCAAGCAATTGGTTTTGCACTGGGAAGTTTACCAGGAGCAATCTTAAAGGCTATTATAAGCTTTCCCAAGGATTGGCTAATTGCGGGAGGCATAGGTGCTACATTGGCGTTTTTAGCCTGTGCTATTTTTTGGTACTGGATTAATAAGCCTCCTAAAAATCAATGAGCCTGAGCGTCCGATTCAGAGAGATCTGATCGGGCGCCACTTTTTTATTTTGTATATTCTTTTATCTAAATAATTGATATGTAGTGTAATTTATGATATAGTATTTCAGAACTATGCAGAGTAAACACTCTGCCAATTGCTTTTTCTAATTTTAGAAGGAGGTATGCATCTTGAAAAAAGCAATCGTTTTAATTGTATCAGCTTGTGTAGCAGGAGGTATATACTACTATGTACAGAAAAGTAAATACGATAACAGTTTATCGCGCCGCTACCAGGCGCTGGCCGTGTACGGTAAGATAAAAAGAGGGCGTAAAAAATACGCCCAGGTGGGGAGGTAACTCCCCATTTTTTTATTTAGTTTTACTATTTTATTCTATTGTTTCAATTTTTCTGCTAAATCTTTTGTAATCCCTTTCACTTTCATTAGTTCTTCTATCGATGCTTGTTTGATTTTTTCTACACTTCCAAATTGTTTTAATAATGCTTGTTTTTTTACCTTACCAATTCCCTTGATATCATCTAACTCTGATTTTCTCATTTCTTTATCTCTTAGTTTTCTATGATAGGTAATTGCTGTATCATGAACGGTATCTTGGAACCTAGTAATTAGTTTCATTAAGTTTTCTGAAATGTTTAATTCCTTTCTATTTTCATCCATTAAAGCTCTTGTTTGATGTTTATCATTTTTAACCATTCCAAATACTTTAATATCTAATTCTTTTTCTATCATTTCTAGTTTTTCTTTTTTATCTTGTTCTGTTATATCTTCTTGCATAATCTTTTCTTTTTCTTCATTTAAAACACTTTCAATTGCTTGCTTCGTTGCATGTATTTGGGTAATACCACCATCTGCAAATATGACATCTGGAAGTTTTCCAAAACCGCCACTTGGATTTTCAATAGAATGTCTTAATCTTCTGGTGATAACCTCTTCCATACATTTTGGATCATCTTGTCCATAAACCGTTTTTATTTTAAATCTTCTAGATAAATTCTTTTTGATAACACCATCTTGCATCACACACATTCCAGCCACCATATATTCTCCTGATATATTAGATATATCAAAGGTTTCTATTTTTCTAGGCAAGATATCCATATTTAAAACTTCTTTTAATTCTAATAAAATTTCACTTTTATCTTTTTCTTTATTATCTAGTGTTACTCTTGCATTATTTTCTGCCATTTCTACAAATCTTAATTTTTCACCTTTTTTAGGAGATTTGATTTCCACTTTTTTTCCTAATTCTGTGGATAACCAACCTTCAATTGCTTCTTTATCTTCAATTTCTTCTCTTATCATAATTTTACTAGGAATGTTTGGATTGTCAAAATAGTATTGCTTAATAAAGCCTGAAAGAATTTCTTTATCCTCCATATCTTTTAAGTCTTTATAGAAGTATTGCTCTCTTCCTATCATTTTACTGCCTCTTACAAAAAAGATTTCTACACAAACCTCTAAATCTGATTTTGCAATTCCAATGACATCAATACTATTTTCAGATATATTAGATACTTTTTGTTTTGCAGACGCCCTCTCTATTGCCTGTTTTCTATCCCTTAAATATGCCGCTTTTTCATATTCCATTTTTTGAGCAGCCTCTTGCATTTGTAAATCTAAATCTTTTAAAACTTTATCTGTTTTTCCTTCTAATAAATCAATAATTTCATTTACTTGTTTTCGGTATTCTTCTTTGTCCACATTTCCCATGCATGGTGCTAAACATCTACCTATATGATAATTTAAGCATGGTCTTGTTCTTTCTTTTAATGTTCTACATTGATGAATTTTATATCTTTCCTTAATAAAGTCTAACATCTCTTTTGCTGCACCTGGATTAGCATATGGTCCAAAATATTTTGAACCATCATTGATAACTCTTCTTGTATAATAGACTCCTGGATATTCTGATTTTACATCAATTTTTATATATGGATATGTTTTGTCATCTTTTAATAAGACATTAAATTTAGGTCTATTTTTTTTGATTAGATTACATTCTAAAATTAATGCCTCTGCCTCATTATCCACAACAATATATTCAAAATGATCAATTAAAGAAACCATTTTCTCTATTCTTGCAGTTTTATTTGTCTTTCTAAAATATTGTCTAACTCTATTTTTTAAAGAAATGGCTTTCCCTACATATATAATGTTATCATCTTTATCATGCATAATATAAACACCAGGTTTCCCTGGTAGTTTTTTTAATTCTTCTTCTATATTAAACATTATTTTCCCTCATTATCTAAAAATCTTGTTCACTTTCAACATATCCTATGTATGGCAAGTTTCTATAATTTTGGTTATAATCCAAACCATAACCTACCACAAATTTATCTTCAATTCTAAAACCAATATATTCTACTTCTAATTCTTTTGTTCTTCTTGATGGTTTACTAAGTAAAGTAGCAATTTTTAAGCTATTTGGTTTTTTTAGCATTAAATACTCTTTTAAAAATGCTAAGGTTGTTCCAGTATCAATAATATCTTCTATAATTAATACATCTTTTCCCTCAATACTATTTTTAATATCTTTTACAATTTTTACTTTTCCTGTGCTTTCTGTTCCTTCATAACTAGACACTTCTATAAATTCAAATTGTACTTTTGTTTTTAATCGCTTTGCTAATTCTACCATAAATACAACAGAACCTTTTAAAATGCCAATTAAAATAATTTCTTTTCCTTCGTAATCTCTGTCTATTTCTTTTGCCATTTCCTCTAATCTTTTTTCAATCCTTGTTTCATTAATTAGTACATTCATATTTATTCCCCTTATTTCATATTTAGGTCTTTTATGGTTACCTATAACCTTTTATGTATATCTCTTTTTAATAATTATATATGAATTCACTTATCTTTTCAATATTTTTATGGATTTTTTATACCATAAGCAACAAAAGCAGGTTACCCAAATGAGGATAACCTGCTTTTGCTTCATACATAAGCTGAGACCTATCTGCAAATGAGCAGAATTTTAATCTCTTCTTAGAATTGGAATTTACTCCTCAGAGTCCATCCCAATTTGTTCCCCCTGAGGCAAACTTCTATCGGAATCCCAATTTTCCTCGCTGGAATTCATTCCTAGAGTTCCGTCCTCTCCTATAATTTCTCTTAAAGTCTTTTCCAGTTCTTCAGCCATGATTCATTTCCTCCTTAATACTTACTTTCAAATATATTATTGGCTTAATAATATATTTGTTTGCACAAAGAAAAATAGGCTAAAGAAACAGCCTCAGTTTATATATGAGGTGCATCGCACCTATTTTTCAATGTACTACAACCCATTTGAGTTGCATGGACTATATTATACTACCTTTTAGTTATTTTTTCAAACTCTATCTTAATTCATGCTTCAACTATTTTGTTTTTAATCCTTCTTTTTTAAGTTTTTTTAGATAGAAATTTTAAGAAAATGAATTTTTTTACTAGGACTTGCTTATTTTTTTATTTTAGTATAATATAATAGCAGTAAATTAAAAGTATGCAACAAAATTTTTAGAAAGGAGGGCAATATTTCGTTTATATATAGCGCCTGGACACGATTCATTCGTGTTGACGAGGTTCAGAGTTATCGAAAGATTCGGCGGATGCTCTGATGGCTTTCACTTATGGTCATAAGTATTGATGAAAGAGCAGTAGTAATACTGTAACAAAGGTCAATACATATAAGTTTTATTTGCATACCTTTAATTCCCAAAAACAAATTTTAGGAGGATTATATTATGTGTGGAATTGTAGGTTATATAGGAAAACAAAAAGCAAGTCCAATTTTAATCAATGGACTTTTAAGATTAGAATACAGAGGGTATGACTCTGCTGGTATTTCAACAATCGAACCAGATGGTTTGGTTGTCATGAAGGATAAAGGAAGAGTAAAAAATTTATACAATATAGAAGGAATTGATAATTTAAAAGGTACCATAGGTATTGCACATACGAGATGGGCAACACATGGAAAACCATCTAAGGAAAATGCACACCCTCATCAAGATAATTCAAAATCATTTAGTGTAGTTCATAATGGTATTATAGAAAATTATAATGAATTAAAGAAATTTTTAATAGATAATGGATACAAATTCTATTCTGATACAGATACAGAAATTGTTCCAAATTTAATTCATTACTATTACACAAAAGAAACCAAAGAAGCAGGAAAAATGAAATTCTTAACAGCTGTAAAAAATGCTTGTTCTGATTTAAAAGGAAGTTTTGCTTTAGAAATTATTTGTAAAGACTTTCCTGATAATATGATTGTTGTTAGAAAGGATAGTCCTCTAGTAATTGGAAAAGGAATTGATGAAAATTATATTTCTTCTGATATTCCAGCTATTCTTTCATTTACTAGAAATTTCTATCTTTTAAATGACTTCGAATATGTATTTTTATCAAGAGATTCTGCTGAATTTTATGATAAAGATTTAAATAAAATAGATAAAAAAACACAAAGTATTGAATGGGATGCAGCTAGTAGTGAAAAAAATGGTTATGAAGATTTTATGCTAAAAGAAATTCACGAACAACCAACTGCCATTCGTGAAACCATTGGCGCTAAATTTAGTACAGATTCAAAATGTGAGTTTGATGAACTAAACTTCACAAAAGATTATTTGTCAGGTTTAAACAAAATTTATATTGTTGCCTGTGGTACAGCTATGCATGCTGGTTTAGCTGGTAAAAATGTTATTGAAAAACTTTGTAGAATTCCAACTGAAGTAGATATTGCTTCTGAATTTAGATATAGAGATCCATTAATTGATGATAAAACCTTATGTATTTTTATTTCTCAATCAGGAGAAACAGCAGATACGATTGCTGCATTAAAATTATCAAAACAGAAAGGTGCTAAAACACTTGCTGTATCAAATGTCATTGGAAGCTCTATTACAAGAGAAGCAGATTATTCTATTTATACACATGCAGGGCCAGAAATTGCAGTTGCTTCTACCAAAGCATATACTTCACAAGTAATCTTAATGGTTATATTAGCCATTTACTTTGCAGAAATTTTAGAGAAAAACTCTGAAGAATTATATGAATTAAAAGGAGAAATTTTAGACTTACCTGGAAAAATTGAAGAATGTTTAAAATTAGAAGATATCGTTAAGCAATTCTCAAAAAGAATTTATCAAGAAAAAGATATTTTCTTTATTGGTAGAGGTATAGATGAAACTGTTGCAAAAGAAGGTTCATTAAAACTAAAAGAAATTTCTTATATTCATTCAGAAAGTTATGCAGCAGGTGAATTAAAACATGGACCAATCGCCTTAATTGAAAAAGATGTAACTGTTGTAGGAATTATGACAGAACCTACCTTAGTTGAAAAAACAGTTAGTAATCTTCAAGAAGTTATTACACGTGGTGCTAAAACACTCATTATCACAAACCAAAAGGTTGATAAATCTATGTTTGATACTGTATTAGAAATTCCTGAAACGAATCCATTCGTTTCACCAATCTTATCTATTATTCCTTTACAATTATTGTCATACTATATTTCAAAAGAAAAAGGATTAGATGTGGATAAACCAAGAAACTTAGCTAAATCTGTTACAGTTGAATAAATTATAGAAAATATATAAATTAAAAAAGAAAAGACCAAATCAAAACAATTTTGATTTGGTCTTTTTTATTCTTTTCTACTTAAAATCTATTATCTCTAGAACCTGTTTAAAACTTGCTTGATTTGTTAATACAATGTCAAAAGTCTTTTTATACTTTTCTAGGTTGGCTTCTATATTTTTTTCTAAAAATCCTATTGTTACAGTATCCTTTAACTTTTCTTTTGTTACCATATTCACATCATCTGTTATATCTCCCAATAGTACTATGTATTTTTTATGCTTTATGACTTCTTTTAATTTCTTAGAAAATTCTATCTTATTTTTATTATATGGTGTTACATTTGTAACATCATTTTCTTTTTTTCCATTCATATCGAAATAGTTAGCATATATGTAAATATTATCATAATCTATATGATTTTGTTTAAGATACTCTTCTACTACATTTTTAATACTGCAAGATATAATGATAACTGGAATATGATTTTCATACATTTCTTTAAAAAAATCCTCTGCTCCATCACGTAATGCTAAATCTGTTTTCTCTACTGCTTTTTTTAGTATCTCTTCATTAAAATGACATTCTCTTAATAAATCCATATATGCCATAAATCTTTCTTCAAAAGCCTTTTGTTTTGCCTCATTACTTTCACTTTCGCTCAATTCTGTTTCACTATGTATCTTCATATATTTTTGTTTAAATGTTTCTCCTAATAAGTCTGAATAATATAATACTCTCCATCCACTAATACTGTTTGCTCTGGTAATTGTTCTATCAAAATCAATTACTACATAAAAATTATCTTTATCTAGTTTAATCTTATTTAATTTATCTTTATGCTGAATATATTTCATGATCGCATTCCCCTTATTATCTTTTTAGTTTCTTTACAACATTATATCATTTTATACTTTTATATCTTAACAAAAATTTCTATAGAATTCAATATACGCTAAATCATAACCACGTGTAAAACGCGTGGTTTGAACAAGCCCTAAAAGGGCTTATAACATTACCAGCGCCTAAATGA
>CALXKD010000025.1 GCA_944388795.1 uncultured Clostridia bacterium | reverse complement strand
CATATATTATTATCTTTTTTGTATTTTTAATACTATTTTCTATAATATTATAACACAAATTTTACATAATATCAAATCAAGATATCATTTCAATTATTTTATATAATAAATAGAAATATTTGTCAATACATTTTTTAAAACTCGTACGACAATCGATTTTAAGGCATTTTTATTTTTTAGTAATATACTTACATGGCTTGATTTTTAGCTATTTTCAGAAATTTTAAAATTTTTTAACTTTTTTTAAAAAAAGTATTGACATACTGTGCATAGTAGCATATAATATATTTAGTTCAAAGGAAAGGGGGCGATAATATGATTAGAAAAATAAAAAAGCTTATAGCTTCACACCGCAAAATGAGAAAGCTACAAGCTAAACGCAAACAACTTTGGCAAAACATTATGGAATTACACCATATGTTTGACTAAGTCGAGAGAGGATAATTCCTCTCTTGCATATATAAATTATATATTATATAATAAAAAAAATCAAGAGAGGTGATTTTAATGGCTAGAAATTACGAGAAGGAACGAGAATGGCAGTTAAAAAAATACGACCAAATACGAGCTAATATAGACAAAGAGCTTGGAACAGAATTAAGAAAAAAATTAAAAAAAGAAGGAAAATCTATTGCTAGCTGGGTTACAGATAACGCTAAAAAATATTTGAAAAAAAATTAAAAAATTTTAAAAAAGTATTGACAATATTTACTATGCATAGTATAATATATTTAAGATAAGAAAAGAAAGGAAATGATTAGAATGGAAGAAATTATAAAAGAATTAAAAGAAGAATTATTAAATAAGGAAATGACTTTAGTAGAAATGGATAACGAAGCAGAAAGAATAACAGGAAGTACAACAAGTTTATTTGACGCAGAAAATGATTGTATGGAACAAACATCTTGTGCTTACAATATGGATACAGATAAAAATATAGTAGTAGAATTTGAGATAATAAATAAAAATGAAGAAGATAATACAGAAACTTTAGTAAAAGTTACTGATATTTGGGAAGATTAAAAAAAGAGCTAGACTAGAAATTAATCTAATCTAGCTCTTGAATTTTATCTATAAACATTATTTCTTACATAAGCATATCTACCAGTTTTTACAACATAAACATAGTCTACACTAGAACTTACATTTCTTATTATTCTTACTTGCGTTAAAGGTAAATAAATATATCTTGTTCCTGTTAAATTGCTATTGCTATATAAATATGTTCTACTTGCTAATCTCTTGTATTGTCCTGTTATGCTAGAAGTCGTACTAGTAGAATTTGTATAATTAGATGTGTTTATGTATGCTACTCTTCCAGTTACATTTACTCTAACTCTATCTACATTAGAAGATACATTAGATAATATTGTTACTGTTGTGTTTGCTTTATAAGAATATCTAGTACCTGTTAGATTAGAATTGCTATATAAATAACAAGCTTTTATTTTTCTTGTTTGACCTACTGTGTTTGATGTACTAGAACTAACATAACTAGAACTTAAATAAGAAGAACTTACCCATCCACTTGTAGGCATTGTAATTCTGCTCCAGCTTCCATTTGTTTCTGCTACTGTTACTTGTGTTCCTTTTCTTAAACTTCCAACTATACTATATCCTGTTCCAGGTCCACTTCTTACATTCAAATTTAAGCTATTTGTATTAACATATCTAGTGTATGTAGATGTTGTTACATTTCCTGTGTTTTCTGTTGCTGTTCCGTCATGTTCATAGCAGAAAAATCCTTTTGCATTTGCATAATTAATAAAATTACTTACACTTACATAGACTTTATTGCCATCTACTGTAACCTTACCACGTCTTGTAGAAGTATCGAATTTTCCTGAATACAAATATGGATCGTATACTGTTATTGTATCCCCATTTAATTCTGTTAAAACTATAAAATGTCCACCGGTCGTAAACAAACCGTTTCCTACACTTACTACTACATAATTATTGCTTTGTAGTAATTGCAATGCTCTTTGAATATCTGATGTTTCTGTATATCCAATATTGAACTCATCTGCTACTGCTCTAAAGGCTGACCAATATGTACCATTGTTTGAACTTCTATAACCATACTGAACAAATAAATCTCCCATTTGGTCTGGTGTTATAGCTCCCCTTGTAGCAGTTACTATCATTGCTGCAGAAGTTGGACCGCAACCTGATGTTCCGATTGTTTGAGAACTATCTCCAACTGAGCTATACATATGATTTCTCCATCTGGAATCTGTCTGATTGTAATAAGTTAATCCTATATAATCTCCAAGCTCTACATTCCATGTATTAGCTCTATCACCTTCATATGCAATCTCTCCTTGAAGTTCAAAGCCTTCATCTTCTACTTCTTGCTCAGCAGACACTTCTTGCTCTTGTTCTTCTGTTTGTTCTATAATTTCAGTTGTTGCTAAGTTTGCGACATCTTCGTCGCTCATTTGATATGTAGTTATGTAGTCTTTTATTTCGTTTACTGCACCTGCAACAATTTCTTCTGTAGAATTATCTTTGTTTACATTGTAGAAGCCTAAGCCTGCTAAAATTCCAACTATAATAGCTGTAATTATTGCTATTATTTTCTTTTTCTTGCTTTCATTCACGTTCATTTCCTCCTTTTATAAAAATTTTGATATTCCTAATGCTCCTGCTATTATTGCTAAAACTGCTGTAATCCCCCATGAAATTAATTTACTTTTACTGTCTCTCCATGCTTTTGCATCTTTTCCAACAGTTTCGTTTTCTATTTTAGAATCTAATTTTTCATATTTATTTTCTAATTCATTATATTTTTCCTTTAAGTTATTAATATCTTTTGTGTTTTCTTTTGCATTATTGTAAGCTCTGTATGCTGTATCTTTTGTTTCTTTCTGTTCATCTAGTTTACTTTCTATTACTGCAAGCCTCGTAAGAACTTGCACTTCAAAATTTTCCTCTTTATTTTCCATTGCTTTCTCCTATTATTTTTTAGTAATTCTAATCTATATATACTCACTAATTTAAAATCTTTTGTATAGTACTCATTTTATTTCTAATACTTACAACCTAAAATCTTGTATGGAACAAGAGTGTTATTATTCGTTGAGCCATTTATAGTTGCTTCAGCAAAAGTTACTTTGTTGTTGTTAACAGTTATTAGTCTATTCCAAATCCTAGGTGAGCTTTCAAAATAATCAGCAAAAATAGCATATGTTCTCTTGTTTTTTTCTACTAAAGTAGACAGGGTCTCTGTGTCAATACTTATACTTGTATTTCTATATAAAAAAATTATTAAATAATCGAAATCTGATTCGTTTAATGTTATAGTCTTTGAAGCAAACGCAGAAGTAGGGCTAGGATTCGTCCATAATTCTTTTTGGCTCGTTTTTTCTTGCACATCATTTTGTATTTCTTGCACATCATTTGAAACATCTAATATTTGTTGCTTAATATCAGCCTTTATCAATTTTTGCATTTGATTTAAATTTGCGTCACTAACATACGGAGCTTGTCCATTTTTAAACTCTATATACGGATTTTCTTCCATTTTCTCACCTCATTTTATAAAATATAAAAACCACAAAATAAAAAAACTAATCGCTATTTTAATTAGTTTTTTTACTATTTTCTTTATCCATTTCATAACTTTTTAACTTTTCTTCTAATTTATTTATTATTTCTTCTAATTTATTTATTTTTTCTTCTGACTTTTTATTTTGAGTTTCTTGTTCTTGTATATATTCTTGAAAACCTTGATATAAAATGGAAATCATACTGTACAAATCTGTTCCTTCTTTGTTTTCGTTTAATATTTCGTCTGGTGTGTTATAACCTTCCCCTATAACTACTCCAAATTGTTTATGTTTTTTTCCTTTGAAGTTATATTCACAGATATCTGTATTTCTTATAATATCTATAAATTTCTTTTTTGTATCTTTTATTTTTTGTATATTTTCCTTCTTTTCTTTTTTAGAACTATTAACAAATTCACTTGCTACAACAAAATTTTCAAAATTTCCATATCCATCAACAAATACATTTCCCTTCATTGTGATATTGTTTCCAACAACTCCATTAGCTGGTACTATAGCTGATGTCCATACTTCGAGTGCTTGCAAGACTCCACTTATATAAACTTTTCCTACATATTGTCTTGTTGATGTTATATGTTTCAAATCACTACTATTCATGCATCTAAAATTTGCAATTTCAACACTATTTGACATATTCTCATCATCCGCTTGATATATTAAAAATGTCGAAAAATTAGTAGCTTTTTGTGTTATTACCCTCAAAGTATTTGTTCCATCTCCAGTTATTGCACGTTCTATTTTTCCAACAAAAGACTCTCCTCCAAAAGTAAGTTCAGAATCTAAAAATGTAGCATCTTTACAGGTCACACTTCCATTTTTAGCTAATTGAAAATTATCACTGTCAATTACAAGTCTATTACTTTTCAATGTTATTTGTTCAGCACTTTGATTTATTGTTGATATAACTTCATCCGTTCCAACTTTTTTACTCACTTCTAAATTTATTTCTTCAGCCGTTTGAGTAATTGAACTATTCATCTCAACTATTGCATTTTGTAATCCATTTTGGGTAGCAAAAGTATTCGAATAATCACTCTTAATAATGTATTTTGAAGAATATTCTAATCCTTCATATTCTTTTACGTATATGTAAGTATCATTCTCAAATGTTTTTAAAGATATATCCTGTAAGTTTTCTACTATTTCATTATCTAATTCATATAAATTTAAATTCTCGTCTACACCTATTCTTCTTGTTACAGTAGTTTTTCCATTCACAATATTTAATTCATCATATACATCATTCAAACTTCTCAATGGCTCACTTAATATAACATCTATTATTTGTGCATCAGCACTCATTGAAGTTCTATTCTGTTTATCAGATATTAAAGTGAAATGGTCTCCGAATGGAACTAATGTATTGCTAGGTGTTAATGTATTGCTTGGACTTAGATAAATGAATTTATCACTATCTCCTTTTATTTTTAGATTTAATACATAGCCTTCTCCTAAAACTGTATCTTCTAAATGTATTTCATTTGTTCCTTTTACTTCTCGACTAAATTCTTCTATACTAGAAACTTGTTGTTGTATTTGTCCCAATTGCAAGTTTATTGTTGCGATTTGTGTGTTGTAATTAGAAATAATATTAGCTAGCCCTTCTATTCTGCTAACATTCATTGTTCCTGTTGTAATAAAATCAGCATTTATTTGTCCATCCATTGTGATAGCAATTTCAAAAGGTCCTTCATATCCATTAGAACTAAATCCAATTCCACCTAAGCCAAATCTCCATACATTTTCTGCTTCTTCTTTTGGAATTTTATCTAAAATCAATATTTCATTATCATCTATATATACATATCCATTTTTATTTAAAGAATTAATTAAATCTGTTTGTTGTTGTATGACTATTTCTTGATTTGATACTGTTTGTCCAATTTGATTTATTGTATTTTTTATGTTGTCAAATTTTGCTTTCACATCTCTTGTAAAATTTCCAAATGTTAAAGATTTTATTTTTTTAGATATAATATCATATTGATATTCTAAAACTTCTGTTTTTATAGATACAAGTGGATGCAATACTTGTATAGTATCTCCTATTTCCATATCATCATTTATATCAGATTTTGTTGTATAACTTACTTTAGGATATTTGTTTTCTTCTATATAATTTTCTGCATTTGTTCTTAATTCTTCTATTAGTGCTTCTTCAGTTTGGTCCTCCTGTTCTAATTCTGTTTGAAATTCTACTGTTCTCGTATATGGCTTTTTATATTGTACATCGCTTTCTATATATTTTTCTGGTAGCATTAATTCATTTGAGCCTACAGGATATAATCTAGTAACAACACTAGACCAATCTTCATAGATTTCCATAGACTGCATATTTTTTCCATATATAATGCTTTCTCCATTATCATGTCCAACACTTTGTAAAAAGCTAATATTCCAGTTATCTGCATCGAAAACACCATTCCATCTTTCTTCTATTGTTGCCCATGCTTCTAGTAAATTTTTTCTAATAAAATATGCAGTATTTACATTTTCAACATTTGAATATATAGTAAAAGGACTGACATTATCAGTCCTTTCATTTATGTAATTTAGAGCATTTAGTCCATTTTGATTTGTTGGCCTTACATCTACTAAGAAATAATCTTCTGCATCAAACATTACATGGTTTGCTGTAAATGTTATTTTTCGATTTGTCTTTTTTATATCATTTCCAATTCTAAATGCTTGTGGATTTAACTTTGATTTTGTTTTTACAACGCACAATTTATCTTTTTCTATATAATCTTTATATTTGATTGGTATTTCAACTTCAATATACCAACCATTCAAAGATTTTTTCTTGTATTCTAAACATTTTGTAGGATTTATGATTATGTTTCCAGCTGTTGAAAAATCTTTGTCATTTGCATTAAATATTTTTATCATAACCATCTATCCTTTCTTAAAACTTTTATTACACAATCTCCAGAATGCATTTTAATATCATTATCTCCTACATTTAAAATAGGAAATTCATAATCTATTTCAATCTGTCTATTTCGATTTAGTCCTTCGTAAAGTGCTGTTTTTTCTTCACAATCTATTTCTACATATTCTTCATCATTAAAATTATATTTGAATCTACAATTGTTTATTGTTAATTCAACACTTTCTGTTGAGGTCTTTTCTAGTCTCAGAATTGGTCTACTTTCTACATTTCCTTCATTATTTATTTTCTCATCCGTTATTTTCATATATTTTAATTTTAATAACGATATATCTTCTGCTGTTATTATGTTGTTTACTCCTTCGAATAAATCTAGGTTGTTTAGTTCTTCTAATACTGCACTTTGTTCTTTGGTGCAAGGTAGTTTGGTTGGGGTTGCTGATTTATAGAAAACATATACTGGATTTCCTGCGTTGTATTTGTCTGCTAACATTTGCTTAAAATCTTCTGTTGAAGATAATGTACTATATAAATAAATATAACCATCATAAATATACGCTAAATTCTCTTTTGATTCGTTAATTTTGTTAGAAGTATAGCAATTTGAATATACTATATTTCTCGCACTAGCCAATAAAGCATCACTCATAAGAATTGAATATCTATAAAATTCTCCATCCTTTGATTGATAAAAATTTTCATTTCCTGTCAAATCTAATTTATTCCAACCATGTAATCCTTTCCAACCATCATCTTCTTTAACAAAGTAATCTCCTTTTAGCATTTCTTGTTGGATGTATAGTAAATAATCTTCTTGTTTATGTTCGACATATTCTATTTTGTTTTCTGATAATTTTCTTAACAACAGCATTGGTTTTGTAATAGATATACTGCTTTGAACGTATTTATTTGTATTATTAGCAAAAATATTTAAAATTGCTGTTGTTATACCAGTAACATCTTCGGGAATATTAAATTCATATCTAGAACCATCTTTTGCTACAATTGTAGGATAATCAGATACATTATTTTTTGTATATTGAATTTGTACAATTCCGTTTGATGTAGAATTATATTTAGAAATATCTAACTTTTCAAATTTAAAAATTATTGTTTTACCTGGATTTTTTTTAAACAATTCCAATAAATCAATATATATTTTGTTATATCCTCCAGGAGAAGATGATTTAACTGTTAAAACATCATTTTGAAATGTATATGTTGCTTCATTGGTTTTTGCATTAATTAAATCTAAAAAGTTTTCATTGGTATTGCTTATCTTGGTACACCCTTGTCCATATGGGGAATAAGTAAGAGCATCTTCTAAAGTATTAGCTGCTTTAAGTTTTATAGTAAAATTATCTAATACTGCATTTTTTTCTATTCTAATATCACAGAAAACACTTCCAGATGTAGAATTATATATGTGTGTCATTATCTTTTCTGCTGGTAAACTTGTTAAATCAATGTTGCCACCATTATAATTGCTATCACATATTCTAAAAAATGCTCCTTCATTATTTTCATCTGTTATATTTCCTGACACATAAAATGCAGATATAGCTGTCTTCTTAGTAATAGCCTTAAACATAAATTTTGTTTGGTTTTCAATAAAAAAATCAAAAACATTATTGTCAGCAGTACAAGTTCCATTAAATGTTATGCTACCATCAGAATTTATTTTACTCGTAATTCCTCCTTTTGTTGTCTCTAAAATTAAAGAAGTATTTAATAAATTCTTATTACTTCCTAAACACTTAACTTCAACAGGATTATTTGGAGAAGATTCTTCGTCCTGCTCATGATTTCCCAAAACTTCTAACTGCCCTATTGTAGAAGCATCTTCTACATGTATGCTTTTTGATTCTTCTGTTTCTGTTACTTTTGATTCTTTTACTGTAACAAATTCTTCATTTGCTTTTATCCAAAAAGGATCTCGTATGAAAGTTGTATCTATTATTCTTATATAACCTTCTCTTTTTGGTTCTAATTCACTATAAAATCTTGCTGTTGTTTTTCTTCCTCTATACTCAAACTCTCCTTCTCCATCTAACCAAGCAAGGATATCATCTATTTTATCAATATTTAGGCATTGCACATAGATTGGTCTTTCAACATAAGAATAACCTAGTTCATTAAATATTGCTCCATCTCTTCCTTCTATTTCTATTGTTTCGTATCTTTTTGCTGCTCTTGCTATAAAATGTTCTTCTTCTTCAATTATTACTTGCATATCCGTACTAGATATTCCTTTAAACTTAAACATGTTACACCACCTTGTACAATTCATCTTTTACTATTTTTGCAAATCCATCTTCATCTAAAGTAAATTTGCAATTTGTTAATGCTTTTGTTATTGCATTTGCCATTTTGTCATAATCAATATCTATTGTCACTGCGCCTAAATCACTACTATTTGAATTATTTTTAATTACTTTTTCTGTATTCATTAATTGTTTATTTTCTTTTGCAGTTAATACACGTTCTCCTTTATGTAGTCTTGCTACATAATCATCATAAGGAACGTAATCTAATCCCGATTTATGTCCTGGCAATGAAGAAGTACTTACTTTACTTTTTGCTGCTGCAGAACTTACTCTATCTCCAAGCGAATTTGCAACACCAATTATTTGTTTTTGCATCCAACCATTTCTTAGTCCTGTTAATAGACCTTGTAAGAAATTTTTTCCTGTTTGTTCTCCATTTGCACTATTTTTAAATGAATTTGATGCGTCTCTTCCAAGTTTTCCTGCTTCATTTTGGACTGTTGTATCTCTACTAAAAGTGTTAGACGTATTAGATATATCTTCTCTTGCTTTGTCTGCTATAGTTAAATTTCTTCCAAACACATCTGTTACTACAGTAGCTTTGTTTCCTGCAGCATTTGGCATAGTTGTATCTAGTGCTATTACCCCTGTAGATTCTTCAATTCTTTTTCTAGTTTCTTCTGGAAGTCTCATTAATCCATTTGAATACTCTGTATAACTTGAATCAGCTACTTTTTTCCAAGCTTGAATTTGCTCTGGTGTTAATTCTTCTATTGTAGAAGTTTGTTCTACTAAACTATTTACCAGATTAGCAAGTTTTTGTTTTTCTGTTTCTAATTGTGAATTTAATATATTAGCTTGATATTCATCGTTTGCATTTTGTGCTTCTTGTAAACTATTTTTTAACACGTTCATATACTCAGTTTGAGTATTTATTTGTTCCTCAATTGTTTGTTGGGAAGCTTGTTTTACTTCTTCATAAGATGTCATTATACTTTGTGTGGCTTCTTGTATTTGTTGAGCATTTCCAGAAACACTTGCTGATTGTAAATTCTCATAATCTTGTATTGTTTTTCCATATTGTCCTATTAATTCTGTTTGTTCTCCTATTTGTTGAGCTATACTGGTATATAATAACTCTGCTTCTGCTCTTTCTTTTGCATTTCCTGTTGCCATTTGATTGGCTGCATCTGCTAATTGTTGTTTTAATCCTACTAATGTTTTTGTAGCTTCCGCCTGTTCTTTTATTGCTGTTTCATATTCTTGTTGATATGCATTTAATACTGCTTCTGCTTTTTTCTTTTCAATTATTTGATCTATATTATTTTTTAACTCTTGATATTGTTCAATAATGTTTCCGTTTAAATCATATTCTGTACCTAATGCTTTATTTAACTGATTTAAAATAACTTGTGCTCTATCTTCGTACCCTTGTTTAACTTTCCCATTTTCTTCTGTTATTTTTTTTAATTCGTCTGCTAACCTAGATGTATTTTCAATTTCAGATAAATTTCCAGATAATGTTTCATTTCTCGTTTCTGCTAATGACTGCCAAGATTGACTTTGATTTTCGACCTCTTCTCTTAATCCTTCTAAAGATGCCTTTTCTTTTGTTACTGCTATATCATGTGCTGCATATGCAGTACATAAACCAGCTATTGCAACAGTTGTTAATCCGATTGGATTACCTAATGCTCCAAATACATTTGCTAGATTATTTACACTTGCAACAGATGAAGTTGTTTTGCCTGTTGCTACACCAATAGCTTGAGAAAACACTCCTATACCATTAGTTACATTACCTATTACTTTCCCTGCTGTTCCCATTGTTTTTATTAATGGTCCTACTCCTGCCACAAATAATCCTATTTTTACAATATTTTCTTTTTCTGCATCACTCATGCCTTCCAGTTTGTCTATAAATCCTTCTGCCATATCTATT
This sequence comes from uncultured Clostridia bacterium, assembly GCA_944388795.1. Taxonomy (GTDB): domain Bacteria; phylum Bacillota; class Clostridia; order TANB77; family CAG-508; genus CAG-269. The sequence goes on along the minus strand of CALXKD010000025.1, from coordinate 12,594 downwards.
AAATCTTCTAAAACTGGTAGCATTTCTTCTCCGAAGTCTGCTCCAAGACTTTGTAATCTTTTTAGTTGTGCTTCTGCTTTTTTCTTTGTTGTGTTATATAATTGGTCAATAGATTTTTGCATTGAATCGCTACTTTTAGATATTCCTGCATCCATGTTGCTAAAGCTAGTAATAACAGTTGGTCCTAAGTCTTCCCACATAGTACCAAATAAATCAACACCTGCAATACTTTGAGAAACTTTGTCATTCATACTGCCTAATCTATTTACAACTTCTATAAATGCCTGTTTTGCTTCTTCTCCACCATTTGCAAATTTCTTTGCCATATCATCTGCATTTAGACCAATTCTTTTAAATCCATCTACAGTTGTATTGCTTCCATCAATTACTCTAATTGAAAATTCTTTTACTGCATCGCCTATTTTATCTAAGTTAAATGCTCCATTATCAGCACCAACTTTGAATATGTTAAACATGTCTTCTGCTGATAGTCCTAATTTTCCAAATTGAACAGAATACTCATTAATATTGTCTAGTAGCTCGTTTGAGAAATCTAATCCTTGTTTTTTTCCTTCTGCAATTAAATTAAAAGCTTCATCTGCACTAACATTAAGATTATCCATCATTGCTTTTACTGCTCTGACACTCTCTGAAACATCGTATCCAAATAAATCTCTTAATGCTATTGCTTTTTCTGTTATATTTTGCAAATCCTGTTCATTTAAGTCTTTTAACTGCATTGTGACTTGTGCCATAGAATCTGCAATATCTTCATATCCTTCACCATAATTATTGCTATTAATACTTTCTAATACTCGTTTATATTTTTCTGTTTCATTTTCAGCTGTATTTGTAGTACTAACATATTTAGCTACTGCATTTTCTAAATTCATAGCATTATTTGCTAGTGCAACACCACCTGCTGCAACTCCTGCTGAGATAACAGATGCCTTGTTTCCAACATCGCTTATTTTTTCACTTACATCACTAATTTTTTTACCATATTGTTGTAATTTTTGATTGCTGTCATTTAATTGAGCATCTACTTCTTTTAATTTACTATTGTAATCTTGTAATTTAATTTCTGCTTTTGTTAATTCATTTCTTTTTTTGTTTATAGCTGTTGTATTTTTGTTTTCTGAATTTTCTAATTCCTCTAATTGCATTCTAAGAGTATTTACTCTATCTTGTTGGATTTGATAAGCATTTGATAAATACTCTTGTGATGCCCTTAATTTTTCTGTACTGGATGTAGAACTATCCCATTGTGATTGTGTTAATCTGAATTGGTTATAGTTTTTATTTAATTCTAAATTTATATCTTGTAGTGTTTTCTTAAAATCTACTGCTCCCTCTTCTGTAAATACTAATCCTACTTTTTGTAACTCATTTGCCATTTTTACACCTCTTTTTTTGCAAAATAAAAACACCAGAAATTAATCTGATGTTTTATGTCTAAGATAATATAAAAAACACACTACATTTCTGTAATGTGCTTTATTTATTTTGCTTGAAACAAAACCGTTAAGTTATTTATAATCTCTACTATATCTCCATTTTCCAAGATTAAGTTATTATATTTCATACTATAATATTCTGTTTCATTAACACTTAGCATTATAGATTCATAAATTGAACCTTTAGTTATGACATTTCCTCTTCCAGATTGTGCAATTAAATCATATTTTCCTGCCTTGATATCAGTTCCGACTTCGTAAGTGCCCAGCGTTAAGATTATGTCTTTACCTTTTTCTTGATTTAAATTTGATTCTGAAATATTATTATCAACAACGTTTCTTTTATTATTTTCATTTTCTAATAAATTACTATTGTCAATATATGATTTCGATAAATTTGTGTCGAATTTCATGTCTGGTAAGTTATAAACAGCTACACTTGTAACATTATTATCGTAATCTTCCAAATCAGATATCATTATAAATTTCGAATAATTGCTTAATTTAGTCTTTGACTTATTTTTTATAATTTCTTTCATTTGATTCAATTCAGCTACACTAACTTCTGAATAATTTGGTATTCGTAATATAATTGCATTTTCTTCTTCCAAAGTATATAATGTCGCCTTGTCATCAATATCTTTTATCTCAGTTGAAATTTTGTCTATTTCTTTCATTGTTGTATTAGAATTTTTTCTAATTATTAAAATACAAATTGCAATGATTATTAATATGATTACCCAAAACCACCATTTCTTGTAAAACGTTTTTTCTTTTTTTACCTCATTTTCTTCCATAAACATATCCTCCCTTTATTTTCTAAGAGGATTATATACCAATATTTTACAATTTTCAATGTTATTTGAAAATTTTTCCAAATATACTTAATTTCACAAGTTACATAACATATCTATGTGTTGTGTAGCTTCTAAAATCAAATATTCTGCCATCTAATTATATTATTAAAATTTTAAAAAGGCTCTAAATCCATTTTAGAGCCTCGTATTTTCTAAGCTGTTGGTGCTGTTGCTGCAGTTAATCCTGCATCATCTAAAATTGGTGCTTCAAAGAATTTTTCTTCTGTTAATCCTTCTGGGAAACTAGACATTTCACTATTTACTCTTACACTCTTATTTCCTGCATCATCAAATGCATATGCTGTTATAGTTACTGTATCTGTTTGCTCAGAAAATTCTTCTTCAGAAGTTGCAGCTTCATCTGTATTTTCTGTTAATTGGCATTTAGGGTACCAAACATATTCTACTGCTCCTCCTAATTTTTTAACAACTTTTCCAAATGCAAAAAATGGTCTTTTTCCTGCTGCCCCACTTAAAATTAATCCATTCTCATGTATATCATCTCCGCGCATTTTTGCTAAATCTTCTGGATCTAATGCAATAACTTCTACTTCATTTTCAACACTAGCACTTTGATTTACAGTTTCATAATCTTGTCCACTAGCTCTGACTGTTGTAGTAGTAGAATTATCTGTAGTATTAATTGTTTTTACTACATCACTTTTAGTTGTTGTTTCATATGCTTCTGGATCAAACTCTCCTGCTTCTGTCATTGTGTTAAATGCATAATATAATGCTCCAACAGTTTCTTTTATTTTAGGCTTCTTTGTAGTAATTGCCATTTATAATCATTCCTTTCTTAAAAAATACTCACTATTACCAGGTTTTTAAACCTAGTTTAGTGAGCATTGATTTATAATATTTTTCTTTGTTTTTATTCCATAAAGGATATAAATGAGGTTGTTCATTCATTTTAGTTGTACCACGTTCAACCATTAGTCCATAATACTTACCCCATCCTGCTTCAACCTCGGTTTTTTTTACTCTATAAGCAAAACTATCAATTAAATGTGTATATCCCGATTTTCTTATTTGTGACATCGGTTTTGTTAATTTTAATAAATCATTAACAAATTCTTTAGCTCCTACTTCTAAAATCTCTGTAGGATTTTCTACATTCTTCATATACCCTTCTAATACATCTGATAAAGCTTGAAAACCACTATATCCATAAACTTCATTAGATATTTTCTAACACCTCTAATGAAAAATACGAATGCCATCTTCTTGTTTCTGGATCGTATTCATGTTGAATTGAAGGATGCAAACCTAAATTATTTAAATTATGTTTAAGTTCTAGTAATTTTTTACTTCTTGAAACTTCTGCTAGAAAAGATACTTGATATGTAACATTTGTGTTATATTCTTTTCCACTTGCAATTAAATCATCCCAATAATAATCCCAGAAATATATTATCTCTGGGTCTTCTATAACTTTGTCGCTTGGTGTTCCTTCGTTAACTGGTATATTCAATTTTTTTAACAACTCTACTAATTCAGGCTTTGTCATTTATATCTTCCTCCAATTTCACTCTTGGATATAATTCCAATGTTAAATCTGTTTGTTTATATCCATCACTATTTGTAAAGTGATATGCATTAAAAACTTTATGATATGTGTCTCCAATTTTAACAACATGTAAAGAAGTAATCTCTTTTGTTTGAGGTATTCTTAATTTATAGGTTATATTTTTCTTTCTTTCTTCTGCTTCAAATTTTAATTTGTCTGCAATTGATAATTCTTCAAACCATATATCTTTTCCAGTATCTTTTAGATATTCGACTGGAAAATCTGTTTCGGCTTGTTTTATTTCAAAGAGTCTAAATTTTCCATCATTATATGTCGGAAGACTTGTAATAGTCTGCTTGTAAGTTAGCATATTCACCTGCGTACAATTGCTTAAATTCAGCTAATCGCTTGAATCTAGAATATAATACATAATTTTTTAATAGACTCCTTGCCTTTAAATCTTTTTCAAAATCAATTTCAGTTCCTACATGATTGTTGATATCATATTCTGCTTCTTTTATATAACCTTCTAATACCTTGTCCTCTTCAAAAGGAGATATGTGCTGTTCTCCTCTTATTTCAGTTATTAAACTTTTTATTTGTGTATTGTCCATAATACACCTCTATTCTTTATCTTCTTTTTCAACTTTTACGGCTTCAATAAGCACTTCTCCGATTTTATTTTTCTTTGAAGATAATTCAGCAATTCTTTTTTTAGTTGGTTTTAATCCTTCACGAGGATATGTATCACCTTTTTTGTAAAGATAATTATCATCCTCCAAATCTTTGAAAGCTTTATAAATAACTACATATTTTTCTTCCATTTTTTCTTTTACCTCCTTAAAAATATTAAAGGAGCTTATTTCTAAGCTCCTGGTGTTGTTTCTGTTTGTACAGTTCCGTTTACAGTAGTTGTTGTTTCTACTGTTCCTACAACTTTGACTGGTTGAACATATTCTTCAAGTTTTGTTACATCAAATACAAATGCAATATTGTCATCTACTGCTCTACCATTTGCATATCCTTTTCCGATTACTAAATCAGCATCATCTAATGCTTTTGTTTGGTCATATTCTTTAATTCCAAAGTTAGATAATCCCATAGTATATTTATTAGGAATTACTAATGCTGCTTTACCTTGTGGGTTATTTGCAGAAGGTTTTACTACTAAGTTTTTGTATGAACTTATTAATCTTCCTTCACTATCATAGATAGCAGGTGCAACATAGTCTGCTTCATCATTTGGATTGCAGTATAAAACTAATTTATCAAATGTTCTTAATCCATTTTTAGATAAATATTTTTTAGCTGCTGCTAACCCTTTTGGTGTAAAGTTTGTTAATGTTGTATTAACAGTTTTATCTTTATGAGTTTGATCTTCATTTACAGATTCAATTTGTTTGTAAATTCCAATAGGTTCATTTTTTCCTTTACCTTGTAAATATCCATATTCTAAACCATCATTTAAAGCTTCTTGTAAAATTGCTGTGAAATATCTATCAACAAAAGGTAAAGCTAAATCGCTTATTGCTTTTGGAATTACTAAGTAAACTGATAATTTGTTTACTTCCATATCTAAGCTTTCAATTGTTGCACTTAGTTCACCTGTTATAGCAGCTGTTAAAGCTCCCCATGCGTAGGTTCCTGTTTTATCAGCTGAAATCCATTTTTTTACATCAGCTGGTGCAAAGTTTACATCAGATAAGATTCCACTTTCCTTCTTTACATTTTCCATTGTCACATCAATAATTGATGTTGGTAAAATGTCAATTTGGTCTGCTGTTATAGCTTGTTTTATGTCTTTGAATTTTTCATAAAATTCTGTTTCTTCTTTAGATAAAACTCTTAATCCTAAAGATTTTGCATAAGCACTATCACTTTCTGCTCTTCTTGCTTGTTCTTTAATTTCTGCTATTAGTTCTTCATTTTGAACTGATGCTATTTTATCTATAGCATCTAAAACTGCTTGTGATTTATCTTCACCTTCTTGAAGAATTTTTAAAGCCTCTTCTTGGGCTTGTTTCATTTTTGTTTGATTAAATTTCATGTTTTTTACCTCACTTTTCTAATTTTTTTGTATTAAAAAAAGACGCCCATGCGTCTTCCTTAATCGGTTTTAAATTATTTTTTTGTCTGATTTCATTTGGTGTCTTTTGTTCTATTTCTTTTTTTAATTTTTCAATTTCTTTATCCTTTTCTTTTAGCTTTAACACTAAATTAAACATATAGTTTGCTTCTAATGCCTGTTGAGCATCGTCTTTTTTGACTTGTGCAGTAGAAAATCCCATATCAAATGCTTCTTGTGATGTAATCCATTTTTCTTCATCCATCATCTTTTTGATTTCTTTTTCTGGAAGCCCAGTTTTTGCAACATATATATTTACAGAAGGTTGTGTTATTTTTTCTAAATCCTCTGCTGCTTTTTTCATAGCATTTGAATCTCCTTCTACTGAACTCCATGCATTATGTATCATTAGAAGTCCATTTTCAGGAACTATTCTTTCTTTTCCTGCCATAAAAATTATTGATGCAGCACTACATGCAAATCCATCTACTATCGTTCTTAAATTTCCTTTAAAATCTGATAATAGTCCATATATCGCTAATCCTTCTGATACAGAACCACCATATGAATTGATTCTTACAGTTAAATTTGGAGTATCAACACTTTCTAATGCTTCTTTAAAAGAAAAAGCATCTACTCTAGTTTCATCATCTCCAAACCATTTGTCGATTAAATCTTGTTTTCTAATATCACCATATATATAAAGGTTGGTATTCTGTTCATCTGTTTTTTCGAATTGTAAATATTTTTTATTCACCTTCTCCACCTCCCTTCACATTTGCATAATTTTTAGTTATATAATGTTCATTCGCCCAATCTTCGTCGATTGTCGGTAAACCTAAAAACTTAGATAATTGGTTGAAACTAAATCCATTAGAAATTAACTTGTCCCAACCACTAGCTTTGTCTATCAAATCTCTATGATTAATATTCAATCTATTAAATTTAATATACTCCCCTTTTAAGAAATCTTGTTTTCCTACGAGAGAACTATTAAATCCATCTTCTAAAAGTTCAAAATATACATCTAATGCCATTGTTACAAAATCATCTGTTCCTGTTGATTTTTCTGTTTTAGAGGCATAAAAAATATCTAACGGTATATTCCAATTTTGAGCTACAGTATCTCCAATTTTTTTAAAGATACCCTCAAAGTCCGTTAGATTCTTACTATTATTTTGCATTAAATTCTCTAAATCAAATTGTTCAGAAAGTAAAATAATCGCTTCTTCAGCACTCATTAAACCTTCTGTTATTTTTTCTTTATACTTTTCTCTGCTTATTGGTTGCTTAGTTGTTGAATCTATCAAAGTTGGCTGTTGTCCAGGAGATTTTAGTCTCCATTTTGGTGTATTTGATTTTATAAAACTATTTTGACTCGCCTTTAATAGTTTTGCTGTGTTATTTTTAAAACTTTCACTTGCCGTTTTTAATTTAGTATTTTTTAAAGAATAGTAAATTGTATTTTCCGAATTATATGTTTTAGTTAGATTTATTGAATTTCCTTCATCGTCTTCAACTGTGATATTTCTAAATGTTTTACCTGTAAAAATCATTTTATCTGTGTTGTATGAATCTGCTACATACAAAAGATTTTTATTAAGCATTTGATTTATTAAAACTAAAGCTGTTTTGTCCATAAGTAATTTGGTAACCAATTTATAAATAAACTTAGTTCCTGTTTCTATATAATTTGGTTGAATGTTTAATGTCCAATATAAATCTCCTCTGTTTTCTTGTATCTTTCCATTTTTCATTTCAAATGTTTGTATTTCGCATTTTGCTATGGTTCTTGCTATTATATCAATTGCATGTGCTTCAGCTAATGTGTATACGTAATTTTCCATATTTCCTTTTCCGAAAAATCACATCAAATATGCTTACATATTCTCCATTTGAATTTTTAAATATTTTATCTAGTATCATTTTTGCCTCCTAAACATATATGAATTGTTCGTCTAGTAGTTCATTTCCAGACATAGCCATAACAAAAGCCATGAATGGATCGTTCTTTCTTAATTTTGGCTCTATTTTTTCATATACTTTATTCCCATCTTTTCTGTTTTTTGTGCATGTGTTGTTAATTGCCCACCTCATAATTGCACTATCTCCAATATTTATGTTTCCTTTTATAAATTCAATTTCTATTTTAGGTGCTATTATAGATTCAACGGAAGGAAGATTTCTAATCATTCTAATTAATCCGTTTGGATTTTTGGTTGTTTCTATATCTGTTATACCTTTGTCTGCAAATGCTTTTTTTATTAATTTAAATCTATACATATCCATTATTATTTTTTTAACATTATATTTTTGCATTTGTTGTATGCACCAATCTACAATATCATTTTCATCTATACTTTCTTCATTTGTAACATAGAAATCAGTAAATCCCTTCTGGCCTGCTCTGTCAAAAGGGAATTTAATATTTCCATAAAATTTATTTTGTTTACATATCCATGTTTTGTGCCTCCAAATATATTCACCATTAACTTTAAATAATAATCCTGCAGTTGCAAAATCATTTAAAGTTGCTAGGTCAATTCCAATGATTGCTGAATTATTTTCAAGATCCGGAAATACTCTTTCTATTTTCTTTTTTACGTCAGAATAAGATGCTCTTAATATGTTTTCCCAATCTGTTACTATTTGTTCTTGATTTTGTTTTGGTAAATTCATTCTTTTGGTCATAAATTCTGCAACATTAGAAGGCATCTTTTTCATTTCTAAATAATCCATTTTCATTTCATGTTGTAAAGTAGGTAAAAATGGTAGACTAGGATTTGCCTTTTCCCACATTTCAAAATTATCCACTTCCTCTTCTTTGTCCAATTTACAAATAAAAGGGAAATATCTTAATTCATTACTTTCTCCGTTTAAGACGCCTTCACATACATCTAATAAATTATCTAATGGACCTTCTCTAACATCTCCATTTGTAGTAATAATAAATATTCTAAAATGTCTTACTTTTCCTGCTCCACTTTTAAATACTTTTATTTGTTTGTCATCTTCATATGCATGATATTCATTAAATACTAATGCACCATCTTTTTTACCATCTTTTGTTTTTGCGTTTGAAGTATTATATTTTAATTTGGATTTTGTCTTTTTGTTAATAGATTCTTCTTTATTCCAATAAAAATGCTTTTTCATTTTTACTTTATTATCTTCTAGCATATTATAAACAACATCATATGTATCTTTTGATTGTTCTTCTGATGTTGCAATTATATCTATGTTATAATTTTTGATTCCATAATATTCTGATTGTAGGAAGCTTAACAAAGGTGCTATCATACCATCTTTTCCATTTCCTCTCCCCATCATGATAAAAATAGTTCTGAAAACTGGAAAATCATTTTCATACATAAAAACAAATGCATAAATGAATTTTTGATAAGGAAATAATTTATAAAAATACATTTCGCAATATTTTATACAATTTTTATATGTTTCTTCATCAAAAAAAATATCGCCCCTTTTCAATGTAGGTTTGACGATATTTTCCATTAATAAAATTCTTTCCTTATTAAATTTTCTTTTATTCTTTTCATAATAATCTATGTATTCATTAATCTCTTGACAACAAATCATCTCCTTCACCATCTTCCTCTGGTGCTTTCAAGTCTAAATCTTGTAAGATTTTAAGCATCTGTCCATTTGTTTTTTGTAATCTTTCAACACTTTCGTTTGGTTTATATGTTGAGAATCCATTTCCTCCTGTATTTTTGTATCTTATTCCATTTATATCTATGTCATGTTTTAATCTTTCTTTTAATTCAAAGAAATATAAATAGTCTTCTACCATGTCATCAAACTGTTTTCCAAATTTATTTTGAGACATTAATTGATTTTTTAAATCTTCTCTGATAGCTTCTTTATTTTCTGCTATTTTTTCTTCTATTTGTTGTGCTTCCTCTATTCTTTTAAGTTTTTCTTCCATTATTTCTATTTCTTTTTCAAGCTCTTTTTCCTTTTTATCTGTAGCTTTCGATGTCTTTTTTTTAGTTGGCATTCCTATACCCCCTTTACACGCGAGAAAATTAAAATTGTTGTTTAGTCTTTGCCCCACACCCGCTCCCGATAACACCTTTGTGCCTTTAGATTTTAGAGGGGGGCTTTTATTTTTTTATGCTAATGGTCTTTCTTCTAATATTATTTCTGGACACGTATTTTCCGTCTCCTTATATTTATATTTCATTGTTGTTGATATTGGTTTTCCATCTTCAAATTGTGTGGTTGATGTTATTTCTATTACATCTTTATCTTCTAATATTGTATCTTCAATTTGTTTTTCTTTAAGTTTATCTATGTGTTCTTCTAATTTTTCTATCTTACTTCTATAATCGTTTATTTCTTCTGCTAAGTATTCTATTATATTTTTATCGCTTAAATCATTACTTCCTTTAAACCTACAAATTCTTTTTCTTGTTTCTTTGTATTTATTATTTAATATTGACTTACCATCTATTAATATATCATCTGCTGTTAGTTTAATTTCCATTTACCATCTCTCCTCTGTTAATGTTTTCTTTTTATTTCTCCATGTCCATCTGTGTCTATCTTCTATTATTTCATGTGCTTCAAAACTAAGGCTTATACAATTATCTGGATTTAATGCTAAGTCTGGTCTTTGTTTTATTGGAATTATATGGTGAACTGTATCAGCATCTATTATCTTTATCTTATCTGGAAAATGTTTTCCATCATTCCATTTACCTAGAAAAAATTGACATTTGCCTTTATCTCTACTTAGGACTTTTTCTCTTACAATATCCCAGTCTGTTGAATTATAAAAAGCATTTGTGTTTCCTTTTGCTATTTCTTCCTCCCAATTATAATGCTTTCTTCTTTTTCTTCTTTGTTTCATAATGATATATTACACTAATCCTTTCATTAACGGTTTTAATTGTTTAGCTGTAATATCTGTGTATTGTTTCTTCTTTTTCTCTGGTCTACTTGCTCTCTCATACGGCTCACAATATAATGTTCCATCTAGCCTTCGTCTTATTTCACATTCTTTCTTTTCTTTATCTTTACAATTTATACATATCTCTTCTAAAAATCTTTCATATGTGTTTTTCATATGTTACTCCTTTGGCTTGGGAACTTAGACTCGAACTAAGAATAACAAGGTCAAAGCCTGTTGTTATACCAATTTAACTATTCCCAAATATAATAGAACTTGCTAGGAAAGTTCTTGTCCTTGCTCTTCTATCTTCTTTGAAAGGAGGTGTTATTACGCGACACCTTATATATTAATATTACCTAGCATATATTAATAAGCATGAAAAAAGAGCCTATCTTGTTCGATAAGCTCTTGTAATATATCTGTAATTCTTTTGTAATTTTTTTGACATATTTTTTCGATTTTTTGTTGATTATTTTTATAAGCAATAGTATAATAAGTTCGTTCCATTTACTTTTGCCTTTCCAACAAAAGGAGGTGAAAACCTATGGGTACATTTGCTAAACTGCTAGCATTAGTAATAATTTATCTAATCCTTAAATTATTCTGATATAGCAAAATACTAGAGACTGCCATCTCTAGTATTTTTTTGTTCCATTTATGAATAACATTGCTAAACTTTGAATTAAGGAGGTAAAAAATGCCTTTTCTCTCTTAATTCATACTGTATTATACTAGAGTTTTTTTAAAAAATCAACTTTTTTGTAATTTTTTTACAACTTTTTTTACTTTTTGTTAAATTTTCTTTATATTTTATGATGTTTACACTATTATTATACCACTTTTTTTCACTTTTATCAAATTTTATAAAAAGAGCAGACATTAATATTAACATCTACTCTTCTTGAAAATACCCTTTTAAATTGGGTTTGGTTGCAGAAGTAAGATTCGAACTTACGACCTCTAGCTTATGAGACTAGCGAGATTTACCTCTTCTCCATTCCGCAATATACTAAATCTGCTATAAAATAAATCTATAACAGATTTATGACTAAATAAAAAAGGGATATCCTTTTTAACTTATTTTGTCTCTTAGAGACAATTCTAATTATACTTAAATTATACCTTGACACTTTCAAAAAATCCACAAAAAACTATCAAAAAACTATCTAATTTCTATCAAAAAACTATCAATTTTATTTTATATGTCCTAATGCTCTTGCAAAACATATTAAAGCCTGGTATTGTAATCTAAAATATGTAGCTTGTGGAATGTTTAATTTTTGGCATATATCATCGACTGTATTTCCTGGTAGTAGATACTTAAGCCTTATAATTTCTTTCATGTCTCCTTGCAATCTTTCAAATACTCTCTCTATTGCAAATATTTTTCTTACTACCTCTTCTTCATATTCCATAAAATCTTCAATTATAGAATGTCTATAATCTTTATTTTTGAATCCCTCTTGCCAATATCCACCTAAGCAAACAGGTTGTCCACCTAATCCAACTGCTTCAATCCTTACAATCCAATCGGGATATTTTCTTAAATCTGAGATTGTTTTTCTTTTTTCTTCTTTGCTTAATTGCATATCTTCTGTACCTCCTTATTCATTTATTAATTCTTGAAAAAACATAACTACTTCCATATATATATCTTGTGCTTCTCCTTCTGTTATATTTACTAAACTTTCATATTTCTTTAAGTCTTTCTTCAATATGTTTTTTATTTCTTTTGTCATAAAATCACTTACTTTCTACATATTCCTTTATATTAGGAACTGCTTGTTTTT
>CALXKD010000024.1 GCA_944388795.1 uncultured Clostridia bacterium | reverse complement strand
AAATCCTTTATTTAATGGACTTTTCTCTTGGATTAGTAAATTCAATTAAATGTGGAATTTACTTTTATATTTAACCAAAAGAAAAAGGGATTTTTGAATCCGTACCAAAAATCCCTAAAAAATTATTCATACCATTCTAATTCCCAGTCATCTAAAATAACTGTATCACCTTCACAAACGCCCATTTCTTTTAGTTTGTCTTCAATTCCCATATTTTTTAAACATTTTTGTAAGTAATACATAGACTCATTATCTTCGATATTGACTCTTCCCATTAATCTTTGAACTGCTCTTCCTGATACAATAAAGACTCCGTCTTCTATCTTAATGGTCCAATCATCATCTTTTTCTTCTAATGTATATACTTTTTTATCTTCTATTTCGACTAATTCCTCTTTTGGTAATGTTTTTAACACTTCTGCCACATGGTCAATTAATTCTTGTACCCCTTGTTTTGTTGCTGCTGATATTTTATATAGTTCTAATCCTTCTTTTTTTGCTAAATCTTCTACCGCTTTTATAAGCTCTTCATTTTGTACATCAATTTTATTTGCCACAATAATTTGTTTTCTCGTACTTAATTTTTCACTGTAATTTTTTAATTCTTTGTTAATGGTATAAAAATCATCTACTGGATTTCTTCCTTCTTGTCCTGACACATCTAAAAAGTGTAATAATAATCTAGTTCTTTCTACATGTCTTAAGAATTGAATTCCTAAACCAACACCTTCGCTAGCACCTTCAATGATTCCTGGTATATCTGCAATGACAAATCCATCACCATTTTTTGTTTTAACAACACCTAAGTTTGGTTGTAATGTCGTGAAATGGTAATTGGCAATTTTAGGTTTAGCATCTGTAACAATAGATAAAAAAGTTGATTTTCCAACATTTGGAAACCCTAATAATCCTACATCTGCCAATAATTTTAATTCTAGGATAACCTCTTTTTCTTCTCCTTTATCTCCATCTTCTGAAAATCTAGGCGCTTGTCTGGTTGAAGTAGCAAAATGAGAATTTCCTCTTCCACCTCTTCCACCTTTCAAAACCAACTCTGTTTGCTCTGGTGTAGATAAATCTGCTACGACTTTTCCTGTTTCTACATCTTTTACAACTGTACCTATTGGAACTTTAATGTATAAGTCTTTTCCATATTTTCCATTACAATGACTTCCACTACCATTTTCACCATTTCCAGCCTTAAATTTTTTATTATATCGAAAATCAATTAATGTATTTTTATCCTTATCCACTTGGAAATAGATATCTCCACCTTTTCCACCATCTCCACCATCAGGTCCACCTGCTGCTACATATTTTTCACGTCTAAAAGACACAGCTCCATTTCCACCGTCTCCTGATTTTATAATGATTTTTGTATAATCTGTAAACATGTTTTACCTCCATTGTCCATTTAGAACAATTCCTAATAGGAAAAATGTCCCAAAAGGAAACGTCCCCAATTGGACATTTATTCAAAATAATCTAATTTCATTGCTTTTTTTACCTTTTTCATTGTCTCTTGTGCTGTTTTTCTTGCTTTTTCTGTTCCCTCTTTTAAAATTTTATCTACTAGTTCTGGATGTTCTTCATAATATTTTCTTTTTTCTCTAATTGGTTTCAAATATTCGCTAATATTTTTTGCTAATTGTTTTTTACAAGCCACACATCCTCTTTTTCCTGCTCTACATTCAGCACATACAGTATCTATTTCTTCTTTTGTAGAAAATAGTTTATGATAATATGCTACCATACATATATCAGGATTTCCTAAATCATCTTTTTTTATTCTATTAGGATCTGTAACAGCACTCATCACTTTTTTAGTTATTTCCTCTTCTGAATCTGATAAATAAATAGCATTTCCAAGGGATTTTCCCATTTTTTCATTACCATCTAAACCTTTAATTCTTTTTCCTTCTGATAAAACAATTTTAGGTTCTGTTAGTACTTCTCCATAAATACTATTAAATTTTCTAACAATTTCTCTACATTGTTCAATTAAAGGCTCTTGGTCCTCTCCTGTTGGAACCAATTCTCCTTCAAAAGTGGTAATATCTGCAGCTTGACTTACTGGATAGCCTAAAAATCCATAGGTTACACTTTCTCCAAACAATTCTTTTTTTTGTGCAATTTCTGTTTTTACCGTTGGATTTCTTTGAAGTCTTGCAATTGTTACTAAATTTGAATAATATACGGTTAATTCTGCTGTTTCTGGTATCATGGATTGAATATATATGGTTGTTTTTTCTGGATCAATTCCACATGATAAATAATCCATTGCCAATTCTCTTACATTTTTCCTTATTTTTTCTGGATTATTAAAATTATCGGTTAATGCTTGCACATCTGCAATTAATATATAAATGTCATAATCTCCACTATTTTGCATTTCCACTCTCTTTTTTAATGAACCAAAATAATGTCCTATATGTAATTTTCCTGTAGGTCTATCTCCTGTTAATACTCTTTTTTTCATCATTCTATTTCACCTTTTCTTTCTCTTTTTCAATATCAATATTATACTAGATTATATGCGATTTTTCAAGTAAATTTCATATGGATTCTATTCATCTCATACAAAAGTTGCCAAGAGACTATTTCTCTTGGCTTATATAAACTCTGCTATCATATCATAATCACTAACCTCTGTTACTTTACAGTTTATAAAGTGATGTAATATCTCTTCTGGCTTTTTATCTGTTTTATTTTTAATATACACAATTCCATCCATTTCTGGCACATCCTGCATGGTTCTTCCTATGTAGTATTTTCCATCAAAAGACATATCTTCTATTAACACTTCATATGTTTTACCTATTTTTTTACGCTGAAGTTCTTTCGAAATTTCTTGCTGTACTTTCATAATCTGATGATATCTAGCTTTTTTCGTATTTCCATGAATTTGATCTGGTAGTTTTTCTGCTGGTGTTCCATCTTCTTTTGAATACATAAAAGTACCTAATTTATCAAATTTTACTTTTTTTACAAATTCCTTTAATTCTTCAAAATCTTCTTTTGTTTCTCCAGGAAATCCTACGATTAAACTTGTCCTTAAGACTACATTTGGTATTTGTTCTCGAATCGTTTTTAATAAATTTTCTATTTGTTCTTTATTGGTTTTTCTATTCATCCTTTTTAAGATTGTATTAGAAATATGTTGTATCGGAATATCAAAATAGTTTGCAATCTTATCATTATTGGCAACTACATCTATTAATTCTTTCGTAATTCCTTCTGGATATGCATATAAAAATCGAACCCATTTAATTCCTTTAATTTTAGTCAATTTTTCTAACAATTCTGCCAATTTTGGTTCTCCATATATATCCACACCATATTTTGTTGTGTCTTGTGCAATAACAATCAATTCTTTGATACCTTTTTTTACTAACATATTTGCTTCTTCTAAAATATCTTCCATTTTTCTACTAACAAAAGGTCCTCTAATATATGGTATTGCACAATAGGTGCATTTATTACTACAACCCTCTCCTATTTTTATATATGCATAATTATTTCCTGTTGTAATAGTTCGATTCAAAAATTCTTGTTGTGTGAGCATTGGCATTTGTGGTATTTCAGTTATTTTTTTACTTGTCCTGTTTTTCTTTTTTTCAACAATTCCTCTTCTTACTAAATCCTCTATTTTATCCCATAATACATCATAATCTTCTATCTTTATAAACAAATCAACCTCTGGTAAAGCTTTTATTAGCTCTTCATAATATCGTTGCACCAAACATCCCATAACAATTAAATACTGGCATCTTTGTTTTTTGTATTCGGCCATTTCTAGTATTGTATTAATGGCCTCCTCTTTTGCTGATTCAATAAATCCACAGGTATTGATAACCAATATATCTGCCTTTTCTTCCTCATTTACAATCTGAAATTGATGCTTCTTGAAGTCCCCTATTAAACATTCTGTATCAATTAAATTTTTACTACATCCCAATGATACAAATCCTACATTCATTTTGCTTCATTCCTCTTTTCTTTTAATCCTATAATATACATAATTCTTATCTTATTTTCCAAAATTAGGACATCTTTAAATGTCCTAATTCTTATGACTACATATATGTTTTCTTGTCATTTCCATTAAATCTAGTTTTGTAAATCCTTCTATTTGTGTTTTACTTCTATCTTTTTTTAATTCTTCTCTTAATAATTCTTCTATTTCCTTTTTATCTTCTTCTTTTTGCATATCAATATAGTCTATAATGATAATGCCTCCAATATCTCTTAATCTTAATTGTTTTGCGATTTCAATTGTAGCTTCTTTATTTACTTTAAATACAGTATCCTCCATGGTTTTATTTCCTGTATATTTTCCTGTATTCACATCAATTGCTGTTAATGCTTCTGTTTTATCTATTGTTATAAAACCTCCACATTTTAACCATATTTTCCTATTACTTATTTTATGGATTTGTTGTTCTAAATCATATATATCAAAAATTGATTCTTCCGTTTTTACAGATATTTGTAAATTCTTATATTCTTTATTTTCATTTTTCATTTTACTAATTTCATTATAGTCCACACTATCATTTACAAAAACCTTATCAATTCCTTTATCGGCTAAGTCAATTAACATTTTTCCTACAATATCTTCACTTTTATATAGGCACCTTGGTGTTTCCTTATTTAAGTTTTTACTATCCTCTAATATATGCTTCCATTTTTGTTCCATTCTTTTTATATCTTCAATAATTTCTTCTTTTTTTCCTTCTGCTGAAGTTCTAATCACAGCACCATTACCACTTGAAATATTTTCACTTACTAACTGTATTAAACGAGCTTGTTCTTTTTTATCTTCAATTTTTTGTGAAACTGTAATAATATCTGTATTAGGCATAAGCACAATATATTTTCCTGGTAAATTGATATGTGTAGATATTCTTGCACCCTTTTTTTCATTACTATCTTTTTTTATTTGAACCAATAATCTCTCATTTGGCTGTATTAATGTTTCAATCTCTTGATTTAAATCTATTTTTTGCTTTTTTTCATCTTTTTTTTCTAATATATCTTTTAAATGTATCAAACTATTTTTATTGATTCCAATATCCACAAAAGCTGCTTGCATTCCCTTCACAATATCTTTTACAACACCGATATATATATTTCCTTCATTTTTATCGTCCTCTTCGCCTTCTTCATAATACTCTACAATTTTTCCATTTTCGACTAATACAATTTGCCTTTGATTTTCTATTCTTTTAATTATTAATTCTAACATATTTTGTCTACCTTTCTTGTTTAATTAAATTTATTCATTGCTGCATCTACGCCATTTTTTAATATTTCTATTATCGCCTCTTTTGCCTTATTAGTACCATTTTCTAGGATATCTTCATCTTGTGAAGAAATTTTACCAATCACATAATTTATCCTATCTGTTTTATATTCTGGCATTCCAATTCCAACTCGTATTCTGATAAAATCTTCTGAATTTAAGTTCTCTATGACTGATTTCATTCCATTATGAGAACCAGCTCCTCCCTTTTTTCTCACTTTAATCTTACCTGGTTCTACATCCATATCATCATATATAACAATTATATTCTCTAAATCTATTTTATAAAAATTCACCACTTCCACAATACTTTCTCCACTTAAATTCATATATGTTTGTGGTTTCAAAAGAATTACCTTCTGGTTTTCAATCATACCAGTTCCATAAATTCCTTTAAATTTTTGTTTATTTAATTCTATTTCATATGCTTTGGCTAATTTATTTATCGTGTCAAATCCCATATTATGTCTTGTATTAGCATATTCATTTTCAGGATTTCCTAATCCAACAATTAAAAACATTTTATTTCCTCTTTTCAAAATAATAGTCCATAATATTTTACATTGTTTTTGCTTGTTTTTCAAGCTTTTAGATATAAAAAATAGCGGTTCTCTGTTTATTATATAAGGTACTCTATTGTTTTCTTTTTAAATTGCACAAAAAAAAGCACTAAAACGTGCTTTTATTTATTACTATTCTGCTGATTCCTCTGTTTCTGGAGCTTCATAAGCATCTAATATAGCTTTTTGAATTTTCTCTCTAGTTTCAGCATTGATTGGATGAGCTATATCTTTGAATTCTCCGTTTGGAGTTTTTCTACTTGGCATAGCTATAAATAATCCATTTTGACTTTCGATAACTTTGATATCATGAATTACGAATTCGTTATCGAATGTTACAGAAGCAACAGCTTTCATTCTGTTCTCTGAATTTACTTTTCTTAAACGTACATCTGTTATTTGCATTTTGTAGTGCACCTACCTTCCTTAAGTTTTAAAAATATTTTGTACATATTATTTATTCTTATGTACAATTATATTATTCTTCATAAAAAAATTTTTTCCTTCTTTTTTTTACATTTTTTTTATTTTTTTATGCAGTAACCATTTTTATCCTTTTTCATATATTAAAATATATGGACTTCATTAGCAAATTTGTCCAAAAGTATTGAATTTTTAAGAATATAATTATATAATTTTTTGTGGAATTTTATTCATAAAATATATTTACAAAAGGAGTGTCTTTTCATGCCTAATATAGACAATTTAAAAAAATATAAAAATATACATATGATTGGAATTGGTGGTGTCAGTATGAGTGGAATTGCTGAAATTCTTCACAATTGGGGATTTACTATCACAGGTTCTGATCTAGCAAATTCTGAAACTGTTCAAATTTTAATAGATAAAGGAATCAAAGTCACTATTGGTCACAATACAGAAGATGTTAAAAATGCTGATGTTGTTGTATATTCTGCCGCTATTAAGCAAGATGATCCTGAAATGATAGAAGCTAAAAAATCAAATATTCCTACTATTGAAAGAGCAGATTTTCTAGGAGAATTAACCAGATGCTTTAAAGATACCATATGTATTTCTGGAACTCATGGAAAAACCACAACCACTTCTATGATTTCCCTTTGTTTTGTAAATGCTTTAACTGATCCAAGTATACAAGTTGGAGCTTATTTAAAACCATTGAAAGGTAATTATAGAGTCGGAAACAGTGAGCATTTCATCATAGAAGCCTGTGAATATGTGGAAAGTTTTTTAAAGTTTAGCCCAAAAGCTGAAATTATTTTAAATATTGATAATGATCACCTAGATTACTTTAAAACCTTTGAAAATATAAAAAAAGCTTTTATAAAATATGTAAAATTATTACCAGATGATGGTGTACTTGTTATAAATGGTGATGACACAAATTGTTTAGAATTAAAAAATGACACAAAGGCTGAATGCATTACTTATGGAATCCAAAATAAAGAAGTAAATTATTATGCATCTAATATAAGATTTAATGAAGAAGGCTTTGCTATATTTGATGTTTACTACAACAATCAATTTTTAGATACTTTTGAACTATCTGTGCCTGGAAAACATAATGTTTCAAATGCACTTGCTTGTATTGCTATTTGTATAAAATATAACATAGATAAAGAAATTATAAAATCCTCTTTATTAGCATTTACAGGTGCACATAGGAGATTTGAATATAAAGGAAAAATTGAAGGAAAAGCAAGTGTTTATGATGATTATGGACATCATCCTACTGAAATTGTTGCTACTGCAAAATCTTTAATGAATAAAACATATCATCAATCTTGGGTTGTTTTTCAACCACATACATATAGTAGAACAAAAAACTTATTATCAGATTTTGCAAATGCTTTAATGAATTTTGACCATGTCATTGTATTAGACATATATGCTGCAAGAGAAACCAATACATATGATATTTCTTCAAAAGATTTAGTAGATAAACTTCATTCTTTAGGCAAAGAAGCTTTATATATTCCTGATTTTGATGAATGTGTTAGCTATATAAAAAGTCATGTTCAAAAAAATGATATTGTTTTAACATTAGGTGCTGGAACCGTTACAAATATCGGTACTATGTTAATCAAATAAAACATATGGAAATTTCCATATGTTTTATTTTTAATCTACCTCTTTAGATTGTTTTAACATTAAATCACCAAATATAGCATATCCTTCTGTTGAAGAATTCACTAAAACATGTGTAACTGCTCCAACAAATTTTCCATTTTGTATAATGGGCGATCCACTCATTCCTTGTATAATTCCCCCTGTTTTTTCAATTAATTTTTCGTCTGTTATTTTTATCTCCATACTTTTATTATTATAATTATTTTCTTTATAAATCTTAGTAATTTCTATTTCATATTCTTCTACATTTTGATTATCTAAACTACATAGAATAGTTGCTTTTCCTAATTGTATTTCATCCCTTAAAGCTACTTCCATTTCCTTTGTGGTATCAATATTCAAGCTTGCGATATTTTGAATTTTTCCATATATACCAAATTCTGTATTTTTTGAAATTTCTCCTATCGTTTCTTGTTCTTCTACTGTTCCCTGAATCTTTCCTGGATTTCCATTTTCTCCTTTTTTAATATTTAAAATATTTGCTGTCACAAATTCTCCTGATGCAATATTTAGCAAATCTCCTGTATCAATATCTGTAATTCCATGTCCCAAAGCACCAAAACTTTGTGTCGCTGGTTCATAAAATGTAACTGTTCCTACCCCTGCTGCACTATCCCTTACCCATAATCCTAGTTTATATTCTTCCTCATCTGTTTTTACCGGTGTAATACTACATTCTTTTGTTTCTTCATCATGAACATATTCTATTTTTACTTTTTCACCATTTGACATATTTACCTTTTCAATTAATTCATCTGTTGAATGGATGGTATCATTATCTACTTTAACAATTGTATCACCTTCTTCTATGCCTGTATTTTCATATGGCTTGTATTTTACCTTATCCTTTCCTTCAATTTCAGACATTCCCACTACTAAAACACCATTTGTATATAATTTGACGCCTGCTATATTTCCTACTGGTATTACCGTTGTTTTAGGAAGAACTGATACATCTATATTTTTTATAAATAATTTATCAAATAAATTCACTGTTAATTTCTCACTACCTGCTTGATTTATCGTTTTTTCTCCAGTATTAGCAGAAACTGTTAATACCTCTTTTTCTGCATCAATTGTAAATCCGAAAAATGTTTTTAATGAAATATTTTCCCCTTCAAATATAGTAATTTTATCTGGTAAATAGTTTATGACTAATACATAAATATAGATAATACATAAAAAAATTAATAATATTATTTTTTTTAATATTTTTTTATACATAATTTCTCCTACTTTCTTATATAATAATATTATTAACCTTTTATATTTTTATATACATTTAAAAAAATAAAAAAGGATAGAATGTCTAACCTTTTTTACTATATATTTTCATTGTCTATCAACTAAACAATGCTTTATGTTCTAGTGGATTTCTAAATACTTTATACATACTGTATCGTTCTCTTCCCAGAGCTGTATAATAAATTTTTGCCAATTGACTATTTGCATCCATATACTCATAAATATTATCTGTCGCTTGTACATTTGTCTGTGCTACATAACAATTATAGCAGCCTAATTCTCTTCTTGGATAATAATAATGTGTTGTTCCATCTGTATTATTAATAACACCTTTTCTTTCAAAGTCAATATTAAACACGCCCATTACTACATCACTTCTACCTAATAAGCCTCTATCTGTTGCTCTATGATAATATCCATCACTTGTCGTTATATATATAGAATTTTCCGTTACCACTTCTTCATTTTTATTATTATTAATAACAGAATATCCGTTATATACTTTTCCTCCAATGCTTAATCCCTGTAAGAAACTAATTAAAGACACATTATTTAATATTCTTTCCCAATCTTCCTCTGCTAATTTCGGCATACGGAATTCATAACTTCCTGAACCATAATCATTATAGTTAGCCAATGCAATTGATAAATTTCTTTCTATAACATATCGAATGACAGCTAATCTATGTTGATTGAAATCTGATTCTGGTTCTTCTATAGATACACCCCCATTGTTAAAATCAAAAATCTTATAATTTCCACCAACAAAATTATATACCACTTCACCGTTTTCATCTGTAAGATCTGCAATTGGATTTCCATTTTCATCTCTAGCATCTGCAGATGTTAAGCTTCCAAGTCCATATTCCGTCAATATTCTATCTTTAAATGCTGCTGCCTCTTGATAATATGTACGTGCCATATCATTGTCTCCAAGCTGAAAATTATCTTGTCCATATAGTCTCTCTCCATTCATAAAACTAAACCAAGAACCTGCTCCAGAATTATAATCTTGATCCCAATAATATTTCACGCCATTAACCTTTATATATGGATATCGTTTATCTTCTTCTTGATCTTCCACATATTCATATAATTGTGGTTCTGAATCTATCCTTATCCCTCTATAGGTTACATTAGAGCCTGATACAGATACATCATCAATTAAATATCCTGCATCATTAATTGTTCTTCCATTTGCTGTTCCCTGTATGGTTATATAATTGTCTAATGAATAAGTTATAACCACATCAATTCCTGATTTCACATATCGACAGCTATAATAAATATATGGTTTTAATCCTGTAACTTCTTCACCTTCAACATACTCTGCATTTGGATTTTCATCCAATCTTTGTGCAGTTTCTTCATCTAACGTATTTTCAAATGGTGAATATATATAGAACCCATCATACATAGTAAATACTAAGGCAGGAACATATTCTTTTAATACCTCACTATTATATCCAGCCATATTAAATGATGTTGCTATTGAAGTAAAAAAACTATTAGCTGCCGCTTCTATATCTCTTAACTTTGAATTTGCTAATGTAGATGTACTACTATTAGCCGCATTTAATTGAAAAGCCTTAATGGCATCATAAGTAGCATTATCTAATTTGATATCATAAGATATTTGTAATTTTAATGTATCCACCTGTGCTCCGTGTATATGCCGAAAATATTAATGATATTGGTAACATTATGATGACAAAAACAACGGCTAAATATTGAATTTTCATAAATCCATCTTTCCTTTGTATCTTTTATTTTTTAATAGCCTGTAACTTTTAATTACAGGCTATTATTTTATCTAAAAACTATTCCCCACTTCCATTTGCTGTCACATATCCAGCATGTTGCGCTGCTATTGCATAAGTATCATTTCCAGCTACTGTATAAAAGAAATTTTTCAATTGTTGAGATAATGTTGTATTTGTATTTTTTACACTTGCAGAAAACATATCTCCTTCTTTTAGTGCTAAAACACCACCATTGGCATCCATAGAATCTATTATTTGTGATGTATACATTGAATAATAAACATTCTCACCTATTTTTGTATAATTTGCTTGTGTTGTTTTTTTACCTGGATTTTCATCTAACACTTTTACTTCCATTTCTCTATCATAAGCATTTCCTGTAGCAGCTAGTTTTTGATCAAAAGCTGCTAATTTATCTGACGTTAACAATCCTGTTACTCTAACATCATCTACAAATTCTGTAGTAGCTGTTTGTGCTGTCATTGTGACTATATCATCTGTTCTGTCTGACATAGACATCAATGGAAAACCAAACATTAAAATTGCTGCTAATACAATTCCAACTATTGTTATAAATGTATCTCCTAAACCTGACATGTTATTTACCTCCTCATAATAACATTATTATATTGTACTCTTTCTATTATTGCAAATAATAGGATATTACTCTCATTTTCAATTCATTTGTAGTCTGTGCATCTACATTTTCAGTTCCATCAGCACCGTCTCCTGCACCCTCTCTAGCTTGACTTGGATAATACACACCAAATCTTTCTAAAAATCGACTACTACTATTAGATATTATATCACGAAATTCGCTATTATTCAAGTCCATTCCTGAATTTCCTTGCTTCAAGGATTGATTAAAATCATAAAATGATATGTCATTTCCATTTGCATCTTTTAAATCTGCTGCAGAACCATATAATAATGCCATTATAAAATTATCCTTTTGTCTATCATCACCTATTACATCATTTGTTGAATCAATACAATTCACAGAAACTCTGGTTCCATTTTCAATTCTTGTATACAATTCTATTGGTGTTCCATCACTATAATAGAAATATATTTTATAATATTCCTTATAAGCTCTATACATTGCTGGTATAATGGTTTCTCTTCCAACAATTCTTTCTGTTGTTCCAGCATTTTCAACATATTGTGCCTCAAACTCTCTATCTGTATAACTTAATACAATTTCTGCTGTTTGTTTAGCTTGAGAAAAGGATGACATACCAATTCCCAATGCCAATACAAACGTTAAGACAGCTGCTGCCATTTTTAGTGCTTCTACTGCATTTTCCATAATATATCATCCTTTCTCTATCATATTTTTTATCTTTCTGTTATAACAATTCTTTGAACTAAACCAGCTTCTCCACCGTCTGTTCCCATTTCACATCTAACATTATATGATGCACCTGTATTGATTGTATCATTAAGATCATCTGGTAATTGTACATCTGTTTCAGCCATATCAGAAGGACCATCTATTTCAACTTGTCTATCTGTTGAATCTTGTGTAATATTATTTGATAAAACAGCTTGATAAATACCTCTTACTGTTGTTCCTCTTGCTACACCTTCATATTGTGTAAATTTTTGATTAAAGTTGTTTAACTCAACCTCACTCATAGCATTGTTGTTTACAACTCCTGATGCTTGATTGTAAATTAATATTCCTAATGAAATAATTAAGATTGCAAGTAATATGGCACCTGCGATGATTAATGCTTTTGATGCATTCTCCATAATAAATTCCTCCTTTTATTATTATATTTATATTTATCTTTTTACTAAATATCTATATTATTTAGTAACTTTAATAACTTAAATTTTATGTAGCTATCTGTTCAAAATACATATAGCTTACCAATTTGGTTGCACTATGATATTCTAATTTGGTACATTTAAATCTTATTTGATTATAATATTGCATAAATGTATCTGTTCCACTATTATATATTTCTTCCATTGTATGTATCATGTCATCATCTGTAAAAAGAATCTCTATCCTAATAGAATTTGTACCATTATCAATATACAACCCTTTATCATCCTTTTGAACTTCATTTCTGATATTTTCATCAGTCGCTTTATTGATTAATGTTGCTAAATCTGTTCCATATATTTCTTTTCCCTCATAGCTTTCATATTGTACATTTCTAACTTTAGACTCATTTGTTATGGCTTTATAATTTAGGTATATATATGAAATTGTCGCAACAATGATTAATATAATTACAAAAAATATGATTATCTTTTTCATGTTTCACCTTTATTTTCTATCTTGCAGTACAAATAACTCTATATACTCTTTTGGTAACATCACTTACTTCAACTTGTACTGTATAATTTTTTAAACCTGTTGAAGCATTTATACTATTTACTTCATTCAAAATTAATTGATTATACCTTTCCTCCACAGCCTCTGAGCTTGTCCCAAATCCATATTCGATAGCTGTTCCATTCAATAATACCGCTATATAATTATTATTTCCAGTAGCTGTTTGCTTAGGAAATTCATATGACTGATTATTTTGTGTTGCTAGATTTGCCATAGAAACAATATCATGTATGGTAACATTATCCCTTGCCTGATATGCTGTAAATTGACTATTAAATTGTGCAATTTGACTTTCTTCTATATTATTATGTATTTGAGCTGAAGTTCCTCCAAATTGTGTAAATAAATATACGCCCAAAGAAATTACCATTAATCCTATCAGAACTCCCGCTGCCATTAGTAATGCTTTTGATGCATTTTCCATATTAAACTCCCATTCCTGTACATTCAAATTCCATACTGATAATTTTTCCTGTATCTCTATCATTTTCTGTTCCGACACAATCAAACTTTGCTCTTTTGAATTGTACATATTCGTAATAATACAAAGCATCTTCATATACACCAGCTAAATTAACACCATAAGATGACAAACTCCTAGGTAAGATTTTTTCTTCATTAAATTCATCTTCACTACGCATAGCTGCAATATTTGCAATTTCAGCTGCCAGTTGACTAGCATATTTAGCTTGATATCTATTTTCTATTTCTCTAATTCTTCCTCCTGAAATATCTCCTGTAATTGAAGATGGTCTTCCAACAATGTCATCAATAGTTTCTTCAGTATAATGACTACTTATTATTAGTCGGTTTGTACCATCATAAGAAAAGTCACTATTATGACCATTCATATTGATTGTTATATGCATCATGGTAAATCCATCTTCTGCACTTTTGGTACCATTGTAATCAACAATTCTATTCATAAGTGATATCATATCACTACCTCTAACATCTTTCCTATTATATGAAAGATATAAATTATTAAATTCTGTAATCTGTGCATCTTGTGTTGACTGATATGATTTATTTTGATAATCTGTTAAATTACTCATCATTAGCATAAATGCACCAATTATAACAATTGCTATTAGTACACTTGCTGCTATTAGCAAAGCTTTTGATGCATTTTCCATTTTGCATTTCCTCCTTTTTTACATGGTCTGTGACGTCATGGTTGTAAATGAGCTTGACATACTTGTTAAACCAATGAATACTAATGGGATAATCAAATAGCCTACAAACATACATACCATTGGTGCAAATCCAATTGCCTTTCCTATCATACCTTTTCTTTTGATTAATCTATCATTTGATTCTTTTCTTTTTTCTTGGTAATAATCTCTTTCAGATTCTAGCTCGTCAAAAGCATCTCTGATTGGTATTTTTTCTACAGCTGCTTGCAAACTTTCAACGATTCTTACTAATGGCATATAGCTGATATCTTCCTTCATTTCTTCTAATGCTTCCCAAGCTCCTGCTTCATAGTTGTTTACACATCGAGAGATTGGTTCTTTAAAGATGTTGGCATATCTCTCTAACCATTCTAATATAATTTCAACATTAACCCTTTCAATTCTCATAAGCATCAATATAATTGTTTGGAATTGCATTACTTCATCTTCCATTTCGATTTGTCTCATTTTTGCTTGGAACATAAGCATCCAAATTGGTGCCATATATCCTATAATCGCAAATACAAAAGATAGTAATACTTCAAACCATTTCATATACTCACTATTGATAATCTGAAGTTTATCAAAAATTCTTTCAGCCGCCTGTGATATTTCATCATCATCCTCATAAAAATCTGCTCTTTCAACAGCAATTTCTATTTGTTGCACTGTTGTGTCTAATTTTCCTCTAAATTGATCAAGAATTTCGTTATCTTGTCTTGTAATTTCCATCGCATTTTCTCTATCTTTTTCTGTCATCTCTCCGCAAAATATCATAAGTGGTCGTCGGTTCTGTATACACATAATCTATTGCAATTTGATGTAAATATACAAATACAATTAACGAAACAATACATGTTGCTATTGCTAGTGTTAATCGATTAATATATAGCCATTCCATCTTCAAGTGTGATGCCGCATCTTTTAATAATTGTTGTACTTTTCTATATTCTTTTGTTCCATCTTTTGGAATAAACATATCCACAATCTTTTTAATGAATTTCTTCTTATATAATTTTGCTTGCCATGGATTTTCTGTATTTTTTGTATTCATTCCAGTCGAACCATTATCTTTCAATCTTCTAACTAACACATAAGATATAAATGTTAATATTAAAATCAAAATCTGAACAATCATTCCTGGCTTTCCATTATACCAGCTTTCTGTAAATGAAAAGTTACTAATTGACCAGCTTTTTAATGGCTCTAGTAATAGCACTGGTGCTATTGATATAAAAGATAAACTTTGGAATACATAATTTAATTTATCTCTTTTTAAAATTTCCAATTGCATTTCTTTGGTGATATTATTAATATTTTTTAAATATAATGAAGCTCCATTTACTTTTCTATCACCAAATTCTTTTGTTAAATAAGATATACCTGCAAATTCCTTCAAAAATACATTTGGTGCTATGTCATAATATTTTTCTAGCTCCATTTCAGGATCATCTGAAATTAATATCTCGTAAATTTTCTCTCCTTGCCTAGATATATCCATTTCATCATCTTGAGAAACTTGATATATTGCCTCTTCAACCATATTAAACTCATGGTAAGCATGTCTAATTTCTGAGAAAAAGTCTAGTTGCTCTTTTAATAGATTTGTATCTTTTTTGTCAATAGATCCATCGATTAATGTATCCACCATAAATAATTCAAATATTAATAAAATTACCATTAATAAAAAGTTACTACTTGTTATTAATATTGTTAATATTGCTGTTGGAATTACTATTGCAAGTGCCTTTGTTAATATTCTTGCTGAATCTTTTCTTGTGTTGTACTCATCATCTATATTAATAATCTCTAATCTTCTTCTTAATTTTAATATGTAACGTTTTAAAAATGGGATTCTTGCATAAGTAATATATAATCTTTGATATAAGATTTCTGTTGAAAAGCTCTTTTCCTTTGTTCCTTGTTGTAATTTTCTAATTTGCTTATACTCGGACTTTTGCATTTTTTTAGATAATATGTAATATGCTAATACAATTATCACTAATATAGCTACTGATCCACCCATTATGTAAAATATAATTTGATTAGACACTTAGAATAGCACCTCCTTTTCTATTTTCTATATTTCACTTTTTCTTGGTCTTCCTCTTCTAACAGTTCCTTCTGTATCTGCACTTACTTGTACAGCTTCTCTCTTTTTGATTCCCCAATTTCTTTCAATAAATTTATCAAATCCCTCAATATCTGATTCGTCCATATTGTTTCTCATTTCTTTTATGTTTTGATCTGTAATTGGGTTTGTCATAACATATTCTCCATCAATATTTTCTAATATATTTCTGTAAATATATAATTTCTTATCAGTTGATTTTGTAAAATAATGTGTTGCATTATCAAAAAATTTATCAAATTTTCCTTCTAATGTTTTTTCATTTCTATGGTCAAAAGTATATTCATTTTTATCTTCTACTGGTATACATTCTGTTACTCTTTCAATATATCTTCTTCCTCTAAAGTCTTTTACTAAGTGAATGTCAAAATTTAATACTTGTACAACTTGCTCTTCTGCTGTTTTCTCATCTTTGAATACACCTGCTCTTAACATTGAGTTTCTTAATGCTGTTACTAAGTCTGGGAAAGTCTTAGCATGGTGTGTAAACAATGTAAATTTTGATGCAACCTGTGCAGATTGAATCATCCAAGATGCTACGGGGTCAGTTGCAACCTCACCGATGATGTTAACAGAACCATCTGTCTTTTTCTGAACGTCCAAACAGTCTTGTCCAGAAATTGTTTCTGTTTCCCTCATTGATAAAATATTTCTCGTTGGATAAATTTTTCTTAAGTGTAACTCGAATGCTGTCTCTGTGATACGAAGGTTCATAGTTTCATAAATATTTTCAATCATAGCCATAAGCATGGTTGTCTTTCCGGCATCCTTGTTCACCAGTAAGTGATATAATTCTGGCACCTTTTACTAAGTATTTTAATAAATCTATTGCTTCTTCTTTTCCTGGTCCATGAACAATTTGCTCTAGTGCAGCTCTCTTAACGTCGAATTTTCTTACGAAAAATGCCCATGTTTCTGACATTGATGGTCTTACAACAACAACACGAGAACCATCCTTCATTTCATTAATTTTGTAACCATTGGTATCTGATAATTGTCCAGGGTTGTTATATTTATAAATATTTTGACATACTCTTTTTAATTCTGCTTCTGTACCAAATGATAAAAATGCTAAACGGATAGATTTACCTCTAAACATAATCCAAATACTATCACAAGCTCTTGGTACTTTATGTTCTGCAATTTGGCTTAAGTAATCCCCATCTGTTTGTGCAACTTGGCTTAAAAAGCTTTCTGGTAATCCTGATACACCACCAGAAACACCATCAATATTCATATCTCTAATTTCATCTATACTACTATATCCTTTGTAATGTTGATAGATTCTTTGAACAACAATAGATAATTTATCTGAGAAAGATAATGTAATATTTTCTTTTTCATAAATATCATTAATTTCTTGTTCTGTGATAACATAACATGGTTTTGCCTCTCCCTCGACATATTTCAATACGTCTAAGTTGTATTTTTTTATCATTTCAGATAAAGCCTCATAACCAAATTCCTTTTTAAATACATAGATTAATATATCAAATTTATCTTGTGCTGTTAATAAAGATGGAATATCAAAAGGTATTGCTTTAGATATATTTGTTTCATCCACTCCATATTCTTGTGCTAATAAATCATATATTAGTTCTTTAACATATTTCTTATCATTAACATCACCATATGTACATCCTTTTAATGCCTTTTTTAATTCATACTTTTTATTTTTTCTTCTTTTTAATTCTTCTTCTGAAAGACCTATATCATATAAATTGACCTTTGTTATCTCATCTAATCTTTTCTTGATAAACGCTTTCATTACATCTAATGTATAAGTTTTATCATCTACATTAATTGTTTCCTCTACCTGCTCAGTCTTTTTCTTTTTCAAGAAATAATAGACTGCAAATATAGCAATTCCTAAAACAAGTAAAATTAGTATTATGTTTGTTATTGTCATTATAAGGTCTCCTTTCCTTTACATTTTCATTTGCAAGTCCTGTAATCTGTAAATTATATTTTCAGAAGCTCTCTTAACTTCTTCAATAAAAAATGCATTTCTATCTTCTGGATCTAAATTTTTTCTAAATCTCAAAAATAAATCTGGTACACCAGCTTCTTCTGTTGCTTCGAAAAACAATGTATTATATGGTATAGTTAATACTTGATTTTTTTCTCCTAAATATCTTGATATATTTTTGGCATTATATTTTGAAAATTTATCATATCTTCCTATTAATATTAGTGCCTTTTTAGAATTAATTAATTGATTTTTTTCTCTTAGTTCTATAAATTTATTAATACTCTTTAACCTTTGTGACATATTAATAATCACAATATCTGAATCATATATAATAGTTTTTCTTGATTCCTCATCAACATTTTCATCTAAATCCACAAACACTAAATCATAGTATTGGTTTGCTGCTTTTATAATATTAGGATACATTGTCTCTATTACTGTACCATCTGCTGGTGGTGTTTCACACCCAAGTAATATCTCAAATCTGTCTTTGAAGATAACTTTTGTATAGTTTGTAATAATATCTGGTGTTATTTTATTACTTCTAATAACTCTTGCTAATCCTTCAACACCATTTTCTATTTCTAAGCTAGCATTTGGTCCAAAAATCCCTAAATTTCTTTTCTTTTTCTTTTTTTCTTCCCAAAAGCAACTTTTAAAAGCATCTTCTGTATTCGTTGTCGATATCACTAATATTCTATAATTATGTTCTATTGCCATATATGTAGCAATTGCTGCTATTGACATTGTTTTTCCCGTCTGCTCCTTGCTACTATTATAAAATGTTACAATTGACATGATTTATACTCCTCTTTCTATGATTTTGATTGCCCTTCTTATTTGATTTTCACTTGTATCATTTAAAATTTCACTTACAATATAAACCAAGCTATCTTTATATTGTGTGCTTAATTTTTTAAACTTTATTTTTGCCACTCTCTGATTTTCAGCCAATACTGACCAATCCCCATTTTCAATTGGAAAATATATCCTATATTCATTCCACATAATTTTATATCCTAATGATAAAAAGTTTAAATAGTCATCTTCTTCTTTTAATACTTCTTTGGCATATAATATTTTTGTCAATCCTATTGGGGCTTTTAAATTGCTTAATATCTCCAATCCTCTTTTAAGGGAATATAAGTCAAATGCTGTAACAAAGTAATTTTTAGGATTTACTGTTAGTTCAAAGTTTAGCATTGCATCTGCATTATCTACATCAATTAACATAATATCATAAGGCAATTCTTCTTTTTCTGAAATTCCCAAATATTCCTTTATCCCTTTTTCATCTTTAAAGCCTACGGCAACATCTATATCTTCAAAATCTGTAATGTATGTAACTGTAGGATTTATAACTGGTACAACATATTTGGCTTTTTGTGTAATGGTTGAATCTACTACAATTACTTTTTTCTTCATCGTTGTTAAAATCTTAGCAATATTGAGTATTAAATCTGTTTTGTCATACATCCCTATAAATCCTATCTTTTTCATACTCGTTTCCTTTCTTTTATTTTTTAATTAGTTGTATTGCTTGTTGTATTTGTTGTAGAAGCTGAAGCAGCAGCTGCTGATAATCCTTCTAAGTATTCTTGTCTTGTTGTTATAGAATTTGTAACACTTTCTTCCATGTTTTCTTCTAAATTATCTTGTGCATCTTCATTTGTTACCGCTGGAGTAATTACATCATTTCTTTGTGTTGCATTATAACGATTCCATAAAGCATTTCTTGCCTCTTCAAGAATATTTGGATTTTCATTAATTAATTGCATTACTTCTTGGCTTACTGGATATGTTGGTGTTGATGCTGATTGTAAACCTGGTTCTGTATATTTATTTACATATAATTTTGCTCCATTAACCTTAAACGCATCCACAATTGCATTACTAATCATATTAATTTCATCTTCACTTAATTCTATTGATATTGTATCTGTTGAATCTACACCAGAAATTATAGGAATTTCAACCTTCTTTTTAGACACAACAATATAATCTGTTCCATTAGGCATTAATAATCTAACATCAATATAATCCCCTGTTTCTAGATCTGCTGGTAATATAAACATATTAAATTCTTGTTTTCTAACATCATTTCCTGTTACAGTTTCATCAATATATAACATTTCTTTTGACAAAACTGTTCCTTTTGTCATTGAAATTTTTGCTATGTTTGTAGTTCCTAACCCTGAAGGTGTAAGATAATCTGTTGGTGCATTATCTCTTACTACTTCTGTAATTGTTAAATCATTTTCTGTTACTTCCTCTCCTGACTCTACATTTTTATTTAATGTATATACAGTAACATATGATGCTGCTTCTTCTTGTTCCGCTCTCTTCATATTTGTTAATTGTAATATTAGAAATGCAATAATTGCTCCTGTGATAATTAACATTAATAACATTCCTAATAAAAATGAATTTCTTGCTTTTCTTTGCATTGGATTTGTTGCCATTACAAATTCCTCCCTTTACCTTTATTTTTGTATATTTTTTTACAAATTTCCATCTATTTTATTTTAACGCATTCAATTCTTAAAATCAATGAAATAACTATCTGTAATTAAAAATTAATATCCTTGTAATATTTTTGTAATATTACAGGGCATATTCTTCTAAAGCTTGTGCTACACCAGCATTATCATTTGTATCTGTAACATATTTTGCTACACGAATTACCTCAGGTGTACTCCCTTTCATTGCCACACCTAAACCCGCATGTTCTATCATTTTTTTGTCATTCATATTATCTCCTATTGTCATTACTTCTTGAACATCTATATTTAACTTTTTCATTAAAAATTCTATCGCATTCCACTTATCCACGTCACTTGCTGTAATTTCTGTATAAAAGTACTCTACAGGTATTTCTTCTGTTCCTTGTTTTATGATTTTTCTAGACATATGTGAAACCTCTAAAACATCTATTCCACTTATCTCTTTTACTTTTTTTATAATAGAACTAAATATACTACTATTTTCATCACAAATTGTTATTTTCAAAAATGTTTCTTCATTCATGTTTTTTATATATTCATATACATTTTCAACAATGCTAATATTGGTTTTTTTATCTTCTTCTTTTTTTAAATTTTCCTTATAATAATACAATACATTAAATTTCAAACTTGGTGTTAAAATTGTTTTATCTGTATACACATTATATGCTATACTATTTTCTTCACATATTTTTATAATTTCCAGCACTTTTTCTTTTTTCATATAATTTTCATAAATGATGTTATCCTCTTTTATATCATATACCAATGCTCCATTACCAGCAATAAAATAACCTTCAATTCCCATTTCCTTTGCTATGCTCTTTATAGAATCAATCGGTCTACCTGATGCCAAAACAATATGTGTACCATTACTAATACATTTTCTCACAATTTCTTTTGTTTTACTATCCACTTCTCCATAACTATTTAACATCGTTCCATCTAAATCAATTGCTATTAGTTTATACATAAATTCCTCCTTTGTTTACATTTTATTATATAGTTATTTTTTTTAATGTCAATATTTAATTTTTTATTTGAAAAAATTTCCTGTTTATTTTTTCTAATATTGCAAATGATAGTATTAGAAAAAGCAAAAGTTTTTTCTTAAAAAGTATATATACTGGAGGTGAATAAACAATGGCAAACAACAGTAACAAAAAATTAGTTCCAGAAGCAATGAGCGCTTTAGATAAATTCAAATATGAAGTAGCTAGCGAAGTTGGTGTTAATTTAAAAGACGGATATAATGGTGACATTTCAGCTAAAGATGCTGGTAAAATAGGTGGTAACATGGTTAGAAAAATGATACAACAAGCTGAACAACAAATGAAATAGTTGTTTTACACCTTATATAGTACTAGTTAGTTTAGACTTAGGCAGAAAGTTAAATTTTGTTTTTATATATTTTATCTTTAAAATACATAAAGGCAGGATTTGATTTCCTGCCTTTTCTTTTCTTATTTAAGCTTCTGGCTCTACTAAGCCATAATTTTTACCATCTTTTAATTTATGTATAACATTTACTTTTCCTGTTTCAACATTAATAAATGTTAAGAAATTATGTGTTGGTTTTTCTTGTAATTTTAGAACTGCATCTTCTGGTAACATTGGTTTAATTTCATAATATGATGTTTTGATAATTTCATTTGATATTTCAGAAATTTTATCATCAGAAACTTCCATTGTTTTGATACTACCTTCTCTTAGCATTTTCTCTTTTTTTGTCTTTACTTTTCTAATTTGACCTTCTAAAATATCTATATCTTTATCAATAGATGCATACATATCTTTATCTTCTGTTACTGCTCTATATTTTTCTCCTCCAGCTAATACACATATTTCTGCTATTTGTTCATTTTTTTCTGTCCTTAAAGTAACATCTGCTTCTGCATCTTCAAAATATTTATCAATTCTGTCTAGTTTTTTTTCAACATAATCGTTTATTGCTTCTGTTATCTTTAGTTCCTTTCCTATTATTTTTATTTTCATAAAAATCGCTCCCTTCTTCTTTCATGTTTTCATATTCATGTTATATGATTATTATATATGTTATTTCTGTTTTTTTCAACCTTTTTAATTTAAATTTATTTTTCCTATTATCTATCAGAATAATTCTTCTAATTTATACTCTTTTTCCATCTTTTCATTAAAATATATTCGCGTAATTAATTTAAATTCTTCCAAAGATTCATTTTTCAAACTAAACGAAAACACTTTTTTAGCTGGAGCAGATATTGTATATTTTATCGCATTTGCAGTACTTTCAGACATGAATATAGAAGATGTATCTTGTCTACTACATGCTTCACATTTAAATCCATTATCTCTTATACTAAAATACTGTAAATTTTCTTTTTCTTTACAATTAACACAAGCTATAACTCTTGGAGTAAATCCTAGCAAGGTTAATAATCTAAGTTTAAAAATACCAACAATTAAATCTTTATCCTTGTCCGTTTCTGATATACTATACAATGCATTTAAATATAGCTGCAGTATATTGTAACAATTTTCATTTTCATCAGTTACATCTTGTATAATCTTATTTAGATGTATCGCATATTTTAACTTATCTAAATCTGTTCTTAATTTATAAAACATCTCGATTGTTTCACAAGAATTTATATGATATGTACTAGTTCCTTGATACATCAAATATTCACAAAAGCAAAAAAGCTGCGTTCCTGCTAAAAGAGCACTTTTAGGTCTTCTTGCTCCTTTAGCAGAACAGGATATTTTTCCAAAATTAGGTGTTAATATTGTTAACATTTTATCATAATCACCCATATTATTTTCAGATAGTACAATTCCTTTTACTTTTATTGTTGCCATATTCCTTCCCTCTAAAATATTCTATAATTCTTCTTTTCCTTCAACTTGATTATTATCCATATTAAAATCATTTTTTTCTATTTTATCTTCAATATTTTCTATTTGTTTTAATTCTAAATACGTATTAATATCACCTGTATTTTTAAAAGCTTCCCACGCAATCTTTTTTATCATAAGCTATCATCTCCATTTTTAGTTTTCAATATTATCTTTTGCATTTTTTATATTATTATTCAATATTTATTGTAATTTAAATTTATTTACAATTGATGGATTATCAATCCAATCCTCTTTTACTTTTACCCAAGTTTTTAGATTAATTTTAATTCCAAAATTTTCTTCCATATCGATTCTTGCAGCCCTTCCAATTCGTTTTAGCATTTCTCCATTTTTTCCAATAATGATACCTTTATGAGATTCTCTTAAACAATATATAATGGCTTCTATATCATAAATTTCTTCTCCATTTTTATTTTTTCTTAACTTCATTTTTTCGATTTCTACATAAATCCCATGTGGTACTTCATCTTGTAATAATTTTAATGCCTTCTCTCTTATGGTTTCTTCCGCCAATTGCCTCATCGTTTGATCTGTATATTCCTCTATATCATAATATGCAGGACCTTCTTTTAAGTTCTTTTCTATTTCCTCTAATATAACTTCTTTATATTTCGCATTTGTTGCTGATATAGGAATCACTGCTTTAAAGTCATATTCTTTGCTATACACATCTATTAAATTTAGTAACTTCTCCCTTTTTACCAAATCTATTTTATTAATAATTAGAATTGTTTTTCTCTTTGTTTCTTTTAACTTTTCTAAAATGAATCGATCTCCTTTACCAATATCCTCACTTGTTGCTTCTATTAAAAACAATATAACATCTGCATCTGGCATACTTGCAAATGAAGTTTCATTCATTGTTTCATTTAATTTATGTTTTGGTTTATGAATACCTGGTGTATCTGTAAATATAATTTGTGAATTTTCTCTATTCACAATTCCTTTTATTGCTGTTCTGGTTGTTTGTACTTTATTTGCAATCGCTGCTACCTTTTCTCCCACTAATAAATTTAATAAAGTTGATTTTCCTACATTGGTTCTTCCAATTAATGTTACAAATCCTGATTTAAACGCTGCCATCTTTATTCCTCTTTCTTTCTAATGATTTTTCTTTTATATTATACACCATTTTTTTGCTAAATTTGTAGAATTTATGAAAATTCTTTAACTTTTCTTTTTTATCCAATTCTCTAATATCACATAACTTTAATACAATAATTTAACAAAAAAGCTGTATTATATGAAATACAGCTTTTTTATATTCTATGCATAAGCTTGACGCTTTCTAAAGTTAAGTAAATTCGTAATCTCATTATCACCTTTAATTGTCTTTTTGGTTTTCTTAGCTCTTTCTTGTTCAAGTTGTCTTTTTTGTTTTTCAGCCATTGATTGACAAATTGCTTTTTGATATGTGAAATGTGTATCTTGTGCAATCTTACTCCAATTATATTCATTTCTAACTTTATTCTTTGCTTTTTTCGTTATATCTGCACATAGTTTGTGATCATATAATAATTCTAATATCGAATCCGCAATTGAGTTTGGATTTCCACAATATGTTTTCATTCCATTTTCTCTATGTTGTACAATTTCATTTAATCCACCAATATCAGATACTACTACTGGATTTTCTGATAACATTGCTTCTAATGCCACAATTCCAAATGGTTCATACGTACTTGGAAATACAGCTATATCTGCTGCTTTATACATTTTTTGTACATCTTTTCCACTCATATATCCTGCAAAATATACTTTATTAGAAATTCCTAAGTTATTTACTTGTGCTTGTAGCTCTTCTAACATTCCACCTTTTCCACAGATAACTAATTTTGAATCATGATATCCATTTAAGATTTTAGGCATAGCACTAATTAAATGTTGCACACCCTTCTCATAAACCAATCTTCCCATAAATAGTATGATTTTTTCATTATCCATGGCAAATCTTCTTCTAAAGGTATAATCTCTTTCTACACCATTAAATAAATTTAAATTTACACCATTTGGTACCACATTAATTTTTTCATATGGTAATCCAAATAATCTTTGTAATTCATTTTTCATATAATTACTATTCACAATAACTTCTGATGCCTCATAAGTTAACATCCATTCTGTATCATTAATATACCTTTGTGTTTCATCATGAATCCCACTATTTCTTCCTGCTTCTGTTGCATGTATTGTTGCAACAATTGGTATATTATATGAATTCTTTAATGTTTTTGCTGCATAAGCTACTAGCCAGTCATGTGCATGAATCACATCAAAATTTCCTTGTTCTGCTATAATTTCATTTGCCTTTGCTATCAAATTAAAATTCAATTGCATAATCCAATCTATAAAATTATTGGGATTTATCATATAATTATCTACTCTATATACTTTTACCCCTTTATCATCCTCAAAATACGGTGCATCCCCATCTTTATATGTAACCACTGTTACATCATGACCATCTTTTAATAATGTTCTTGATAAATCATATACAACTCTTGCAATACCTCCTACTACTCTTGGTGGATACTCCCATGTTAACATCAATATTTTCATTGATATACTCCCTTTCATTTTTGATTTTCTTTCGTTTAAGACAAATTAACACATTTTAATATATTTTATACAAATTTTTTTAAAATGTAAATGGTTTTTTAGAAATATTTTCAATAATTTTTGGGACAATTGGGGACGTTTCTTTTTGGACATTTTTATTAAGTTTCATATTACAAAATATATGACATATAAATTTAGCCTATTCCATTTCTTATTTAACATTCATAAGTCTATATATAATCTTCTATAATACATATTTAAAAATGTCCAAAAAGAAACGTCCCCAATTGTCCCAAAAAAAAGAACCAAGCTTATAACTTGATTCTCTCATATATATTTTATGATTCTACTGGATAAACACTAACTTGTTTTTTATCTCTACCTTTTCTTTCAAATTTAACTGTTCCATCTACTAATGCATATAAAGTATCATCACTACCTTTACCTACATTTGTTCCTGGATGTACTTTTGTTCCTCTTTGTCTTACTAAGATATTTCCAGCTAGAACAAATTGACCATCAGCTCTTTTTACTCCAAGACGCTTTGATTCACTCTCTCTACCGTTATGGCTACTACCTTGACCTTTTTTATGAGCCATGCTCTTTCACTCCTTTCGGTTCAGATTTTTTATATCTCATTTTCATTATTCTTAAAATTATTAAGCTTCTGCTTTTTCAGCAACTTTTTTAGTTTCAGCTTTTGCACTTGCTGCTTTTGTTTCTGTTTTCTTAGCAGCTGTTTTGATTGATGTAATTTCTACTTTTGTATATGGTTGTCTATGTCCTTGTTTTCTTCTATAATTCTTTTTAGGTTTCATTTTGAAAACAATGATTTTTTTACCTTTACCATGAGAAACTACTTTTCCTTCTACTTTTACACCTTTCACAT
>CALXKD010000023.1 GCA_944388795.1 uncultured Clostridia bacterium | reverse complement strand
TGACTTGAAAAAATAAATTCATATTTTGTCATATCTGCTTCAAACATATTTGCAACTAACATACTCATAAGTTGTGATAATAATACTCCAATGCCTAAACCTACGACTAATGATATAATACCAATTAAAATTGTTTCAAAAAATAATACCATTGATATTTTTCTTTTACTCATACCAAGTAGCATGTATATTCCAAACTCTTTATTTCTTCTTTTCATTAAAAATCTACTAGCATATATTATTAAGAATCCTAGAATAAATGCCACAAAAACACTTGCAGCTGATAACATGTTTGTCATCATCTCTATAACCTCGTAGGTACTTTGGGTTACATCTAATAATACAGTTTGACTTTCAATACTATTAAACACATAAAATATAGCAACACCTAGTATTAATGTAAAAAAATAGATTGCATAATCCTTAAAGCTTTTTTTAATGTTTCTAAAAGACAGTTTAATCGTTGTCATTTTCCTCACCTCCCAGCAAGGTTACAACATCTATAATCTTGTCAAAGAATTCCTTTCTTGTACTGTTTCCCTTTATAATTTCATTGAATACTTTACCATCTTTAATGAAAATCACTCTACTTGCATAAGAAGCACAAAAACTATCATGTGTAACCATTAAAATGGTTGTATCTAATTTTTCATTTAAATAGTCAAAGCTTTCTAATAACATTCTTGAAGATTTACTATCTAATGCTCCAGT
The DNA here is from genome assembly GCA_944388795.1 of uncultured Clostridia bacterium. GTDB lineage: Bacteria > Bacillota > Clostridia > TANB77 > CAG-508 > CAG-269. The sequence goes on along the minus strand of CALXKD010000023.1, from coordinate 28,440 downwards.
TGGTTCATCTGCTAAAACAATTTGTGGATCAGTTATGATAGCTCTTGCTGATGCTACTCTTTGTTTTTGTCCTCCTGACATTTGATAAGGATATTTATTTAATACTTCTTTTATTCCTAATTTGCTAGCTACATCTTTTACCTTCATATCTATTTCTTTTGCTTTTTTATTTTGAATAGAAAGTGCTAAAGATATATTTTCATAAGCAGTTAATGTATCCAATAAATTAAAATCTTGAAATATAAATCCTAATTTTTCTCTCCTAAATTTGTTTAAGGCATTTCCTTTTAATTTTGTTATATCTTCTCCTCCAACGAAAATGTGTCCAGAAGTTACTTTGTCAATTGTAGATATACAATTTAAAAGTGTGGTCTTTCCTGAACCTGATGCACCCATGATTGCAACAAACTCACCTTTATCTACCTCAAATGATAAATTATCTAAAGCCTTTGTTAAACTTGACTTATTACCATAATACTTTTCTACTTTATCAATTTTCAATATATTTGACATCTTTCCAACCTCTCCTTTCATTTTCATTATAGAGAATTTATTTTTATTTGTCCTTCTTCTAAAATTACAAAACATTACATTTCTGTAATGTTACTTTGCTATATTTAAAAAATCATCTTTATTAAATAAAATGCTTACTTTTGTATATTCATTTTCTTTTGAATCTATTGTAATTTTATGTCCTAGCTTTTTACAAAGTTGTTTTGTAATATACAAGCCCATCCCTGTTGATGTTTCTATTTTTCTTCCATTATTTCCTGTAAATGTTTTATCAAATACTTTTGTGATATCACTTTTCTCTATTCCTATTCCATTATCATATATGTTTAAGATTATGCTCTTATTATTTTCTTCAGCAGTTATTTTTATCAAATGTTCTACACCATTTCTTATGTATTTAATACTGTTACTTACAATCTGATTTACGATAAATTCAAGCCACTTTGAATCTGTTAAAACCCTTTGATTATCTACCTCAACTATAAAATCAATTTTGTTTTCTAATAATATATCCTTATTCTTCATAGCTACATTTGAAATCACTTTACTTAAATCTGTTTCTTTAATTAAATAATCTTTTTCTGCATTTTCACTTCTTACATAATAAAGCACCTGCTCTACATCATCATCAATTCTTTTTAATTGCTCTACTATCTTTTTATCTGATAATTCTTTATGATTATGTATTATTAAATTGATAGAGGCCAATGGTAATTTAACCTCATGAATCCACATTTCTATATATTCCTTAAAATCCGTCATACTTATACTATATTCTTTTATCTTTTCAGCCATAGATTTATCTATTTCATATAAAGCATCATATAAGATTTCACCTTCATAGAAATTAGGTTTTTCTATCATTTCTGTAATTAAATATTTTTTATCTAATAACTCTAAATCATTTAAGAATTTATTATAAAATTTCCTTCTTCTTTCAAAATCATAAACTATATATAAAATATATCCTGAAATTGCTGTTATGTTTACACCTATTATTGCCTGTTCATTGGTTTTAAATGATACTAACATCAAATCTATAATTGCTATCATTATCATAAATATGAATATACTAATAAAATTGTTTCTTACATATTTATTAAATTTCATTTTTCAAATTTCCTCTCTAATTATTTTAGTATATACCCTTGTCCTTTTCTTGTTTCAATGGCATCTTCATACCCTAAATCTTTTAATTTTGCTCTTAATCTACTAATATTTACATTTAAAGCATTATCATTTATATATTCATTGTTATTCCATAAATCTGTCATTAAATCATCTCTCGTTACAATATTTCCCATATTGGCTAATAAAAATGTAAATATAATCATTTCATTTTTTGTTAATATTACCTCTTCTGTACTGTTTTTCATGATTCCCTTTTTAGGATCTACTTCTAAATCATGATAGATTAATATATCATTTTTATTTTCCATTCTTTTAAAGATAGCATTGATTCTTAAAAGTAAAATCGTTGGATTATATGGCTTTGTTATATAATCATCTGCCCCATAACTCATAGATAATACCTCATCTGCCTCTGTATTTTTGCTAGTTACCATGATGATTGGTACATTGCTTTCTTTTCTAATCTTTTGTAATAGCATTTCTCCATTTAATTTTGGAATATTTATATCCAATAATATTAAATCTGGATGTTCTTTTTTTATTTGTTCAAAAGCATTTTCAAAATCCTCTAAAATCATTCCATTAAATCCTGCATTATCTAGTAAGTTTTTTAATTCTTTGCGAATACTTATATCATCTTCCACTATTAATATTTTCTTCATATACTACACCTCATTTTATATATTCGGACTTATTATAGCATATTTACCTAACTTATACATTATTTGGCATAAAAAATATTCTATATGTATTTTTAAATATAGAATATTTTTATTTTACTTATTTTATTTTTCTAATTTATAGTATTTTATCTGCTAACACATATTGTTTATCATATAAATATTTATTAGCTATAACTGTTGCTACTATAAATAATATGCCTAAAATCGCAAGTCCTAAATATACATGTATATCTTTAAATAACCATGCCGCTCCTATTATTATGACTATGTTAACCATTCCAAGTAACATAGGAAAAATTAAATTTAAGTTTTGTTTTGCAACTGCATATTCTGAATCCCAATTTAACTTTGGTCTTTTTAAATCTATAATAAGCATTGCTATACTTTGTAACAATCCCATTATTGTCGCTACTATAAATAATGCAATTACAGTAACAATTGGTAAATGTAAAATATATTGAGCCATTCCAAGTGTAATGATTATTGTTACAATATTCATGATTATATTTGGAATTATTTTATACATATATTGCTTATATAGTGGTACTGGAATATATTTTATAAATACTGCATTTTCTCCATCTCTTGATATTGCTGTTATTGATATGTATATAAACATTGTGAAGAATTGTATCACTCCTAAAATAACACAAGCTATTATAAATGTATTTGTAGGCATTTGTTGTAACATTTGGGTAATTTGCTCTAATCCCATTCCATCACTATTTAATCCAGCATAAACTACTACTACCATTATAATTGGTATCAAGATTGCTGGTATTAAGCATTGCATTAAAAATACTGGATTTCTAGCCATATTTTTAAATTCTTTTCCTACATAACTTTTATATAATTTACTATTTTTATATTTCCTTTGATTGATTTTTTTATTTGAACTAGATGCTCCTCCTCCAAATAAATTACCTACCAAACCTTTAAAATAAATTTTTTGAGCAATTATCATATATAGAATAAATCCTACTATTGTAATTCCTAATGTTTTAAAAACCTCTATGATTGCTATGAATAATGAGTTTGTTGTTAATGCTTCCATTAAGTAATCTACTGTTGGAATATATCCTTTAACTAATTCTATCATTCCATTAGCTTGAACTAACATTTGTGCCATTTCTTCATTTGTTAAATCTTGTTTCATTCCACTTGTTGAAATGGATATTGCTATTATAACGGCAAATACCAATAATGTAGCAAATAGTTGAAATCTATTTCTGTTTTTGGTAAGTTTTGCAAAACTCATGATAACCATTACAATTATGCTAATCAATAATACTGGTAAAATTGGTATTAAAATTACTGCAAATACCATTGTGATATAATAAACCATTCCTGCTCCTGTTAAGATTCCATACATTATAAGTGGAATGAAGCCTAATAAAAATATAATCGCATATTCAGCAATTAACATCACATTTGTTCTTGCAAGTATGATTTGATAAGGCTTTAAAGGTAATGGTAATATATATTCGTTATCTTTCGTAAAATATAATATATTTATACTTGAAAATATTGTTTGAACGATTGCTAAACCAAATATCATAAATAAAATCATTCCAACAAATACTGTTTCTTGATGTATTGCAATTAAGCCATCAAGTAGATTATAACCTAAAAATATAATAAGTCCTGCAAAATATAAAAATAGTATTCCATAAATTAAAATTTTATTTTTTGATTTCGTAGAAATTCCCATTCTCTCGTCCATATTAGAAAAGGAATTTTTTAGAAATATCTTTGTTAATTTTACTACTTTATCCATATTTTTTCTTCCTTTCCAATATTATTTTTCTGTAATTTCTAAGAATAATTCCTCTAATGATGCTTCTTCTTTAAATTTTTGTTTCATCTCCTCAAATGTTCCTACAAATACCAATTTTCCTTTATTGATAATTCCTACTCTATCACATAATTTTTCTGCAACCTCTAATATATGTGTTGAGAAAAATACCGTTTTCCCTGATTTTGCATGTTCTCTCATCATTTCTTTTAAATCATAAGAAGATTTTGGATCTAAACCTGTCATTGGTTCGTCTAATATCCAATTCTTTGGCTCTGAAAGTAAAGCTCCACATATAACTATTTTTTGCCTCATACCATGTGAATAACTTTGTATTTGATTGTTTAATTGATTATATATTTCAAACTTTTTAGTAAGTTCTTCTATTTTTTCTTTTCTCTTATTTTGTGGTACATCATAAACATCTGCCATAAACATTAAATATTCTATCCCTTTTAATTTTAGAAACATATCTGGACTATCTGGTACAAATCCAAAGTTTTTCTTTGCTTCTAATGGTTCTTTTTTGATACTTTTACCATCTATTAAAATATCCCCTTCATCTATATTTAATATCCCTGTTATCATTCTTATTGTTGTTGTTTTACCTGCTCCATTTGGTCCTAAAAAGCCAAATATCTCTCCGTTTTTAATTTCAAGATTTAAGCCATCTACTGACTTTTTTCCTTTTACATAAGCTTTTGAAACATTTTTGATTTCAATCATTTTTGATACCTCCTATTTTTATCTTTATAAAATACATATATTGAATATATAGTAGTTAAAACAGCAAAAACTATAATAATTCCTAATAGTATTAAAGACACTATTGCATTTAAAAAAGCAGAAATGATAAATAACAAACCTATTATCACAAAGAAATATGCTACTGGTCTTTTAATTTTTTCCCAGAAATTTTTTCTTATATAATTCATTTGTAATTTGTTAAGTTCCGTCTTTGGTAAATAATTTCCTATAACCGCAAAAATAATTCCTAAGGTAATACATACGATTATTCGCATATCTAATTTAATTCCTGCTCCATAAGCTAACATGGTTAAATAACATACCATTCCAATAATAGGTACTATCCATTTATAAATTGTAATATATTTTTTATTTTGCTTTTTTTCCTCCATAAAATCACTAGATATACAACAAATAACTTGTAGCACTGCCATAAATATGGGAATCCCAAATAAAGCAAATTCTTTTGGTGCAAAACTATTAGGTTCATTGTTTAAACCAAAATGTACTGCCATTTGTTCTGGTAATTGTTCATATAAAACTACTCCAAATATCATTGGCACTATACATATTAAACTGGTTATGATTAAAATCTTCCAATCAATCTTTTTCTTCATTATTGTTATCCCCTTTCTTATTTTCATTTCCAAATTGATAAATCCAAACTAGTATCTCCTCAAAAACAGAGGTATTTAGCTCATAATAAATATAATTTTTATATTTTTCTTCTTTTACCAAATCTGCTTTTTTTAGATATGATAAATGATACGATACTGATGCATTTGTTATATTAAATTTATCTGCTATATCTCCTGCTGTCATCTTTCCTTTTTTTAACATTTCCAGTATATTTCTTCTAACAGGATCTGATATAGCTTTTAATGTTTCTGACATTCCCATTATACTCACCTTCACTATTTAGATATTTATCTAAATAGATTTTACTCTTTTGTTTTGATAATGTCAATAACTATTTAGATATTTATCTAAATAGTTTGTAAAAATAAAAACAGCTATCTTTCAAACTGTTTTTTACTAATCCTTTAAGTGTCAGCTACAATAATTGTAACGTAACAAGTATGTTTTCAATATCCTCTATAATTTTTTTGAATTTCTATAAATCCAATTCCTTCCTATTCTCCCAAAATTCCATTATTAATTTTGATAGTTCTTTTGGGTTTTCTTCATTTACAATATGTCCTGTATTTTCAATAATTTTTAATGTTGCATTTTTAATGTTTTCAGATAAATAATATGCTGATTTAATGTTCGCACTATCTTTTTGCCCACAAATTATCAAGGTTGAACATTTAATCTCTTTTACTTTATTGCTGAAATCTAATTTTTTCATAGAATCTCCTAAAATAAAAGTATCCTTCTTTCCAAATGCCATATTCTCAAACATGGATTTTGGTAAAAATCTAAATATTATATTTTGAATACTAAACATTATTTTAGGTACTTTGTACGGTGTTCCGATTAAAATTAATTTTTCTACTTTATCTGGATAATCAATAACATAGTTCAATGCTAATATACCACCTAAAGAAAGACCGCACAAATCTATTTTTCCATCTATTTCATTACAATATGCCTCAAAAGAAGAATATAAATTATTATAACTTGCTTCTTTTCCGTTAAGGATTGAAGATAAATTCGGACATAATATCTCCATGCAATTGTTTCATTCCAACTCGTTGCTTTATGTCCTGAACCGTGAATTAAAATTTTTTTCATCATAGACCTCCACTTTTAATTAGGCTTTATTTTAATCATTGTACCTATGCTTGATATTAATAATATCATATATTCTACATTTATTATAGATTAAATAAAGAATATTTATATAAATTATTATTCAAATAAATTTACTATATTTTTATTCGTTTTAAATGGTATCTCCATTCCAGCTGTAGTAAAATCTGCATAATTTCCTGAACTGTATATTACAATATTAGCTACTTCTTCCATTTCACTATTTTCGTTTTTCAATAGTGTTTTCGTTGGTTCTTGATACATTTTTATGATATACATTTTACTATCCTCACCTGATGCACTACCTATTTCCCATTTATCCACCTCTAAATCATTCATTAAACCTTCAATATCTTCTTTGTTTTCATAGGTTTTAAGCAATTCATTTGTATGGTAGTCATATATTTCCACTAACTGGGCTTTTCCTAAATTTTCTTCTACTTCATTTGAATGCTTCGCATTGTTAAAAGCGAAATATATGACTATTCCAATAACTACAATTAAAATAATTATAACAAATGGTATTATTTTTTTCATATTTTTTCCCCTTTTCATTAATTTACTCTAATATTTCCAGATGTGGTTGTGATTTCTAAAACAGTTTCTGACATTCTATTATTATTTTGTACATCTGTATCCCCTGAATTTGTCTTGGTTTCTACATATATATCATTTTTATGATTGATAACAACATTTCCTGATTTTGCTTTTATAGAAGATTTTTCTGTTATATTCATTTTGTCTACAATAATATTTCCTGAACTTGTAGATATTTCACAATAATCTTCTATGCTATTTATTCTTATATCTCCAGAAGATGCCTCCGCTTTTAGTTTATTTGCTTTATTAAGAGTTATCGTGCCTGATACAGTTTTTAATATTCCATTCTCCTTTATCGTTCCTATTTGCATATCCCCTGAAGATGCTTCTGCTGATAAAACATCAAAATCTCCCGCTGTAATATTTCCAGATGTTGCTTGTATAGTCACTTCATTTCCATTCCCAATTAAAATATTTCCAGATGAGCTTCTTAAATTTCCATTATTTACATTTCCACATTCTATATCTCCAGATGAAGATTCAAAATGAATTATATTATTGTCTAAATCTGGTGCTACAATATCTCCACTAGATGTATGAATACTAAATGCTTCATCACAATCCTTTGGAACTTGAATGATAATTTCTTCATTACACCAGTAAAACATTGCAAAAATAAATACTTTTGTGTTTTCCTTAGTTATAGAAAGCTTCTTATCATCCATGGCTTCTTTAATTGCTTCATTTTTATCTCCATAAGCTGTAATTTTTATTTTATCTGTATCTGCTTTTTCAATCTTTACATTTGATGAAGAAACATCTACATGGATACTATCTAATTCTTCTGGGTCATATTCTTTTTCAAATATTTTTTCTGTATTATCTCCAAAAGCAATTAATGAAAACCTCACATTAAATCCTTTATCTTTATTTATGATGGCATACATCATAAAATTAATTAATGCTATCACTATTAAAGCTAATATAATGATTAATGTAATCTTTGCCCCTTTACTTTTCATCTTTTTCCCCTTTCATACTAAAAATCAATTTTACTATTAATTCTACCAATATAAATGCTATCCATAATATCCAGGTAACATGCCATGCCATTGTAATAAAACTTACTAAAAGATATATGATTAAAAATAGTATTGCTACAATTTGTATGACAAGAGCTTCCGTTTTACTCTTTGCACCAACTGCCTCTATCTTTATACGACCATCATCTAGCTTTTCAATTTCTTCTATTGTATCATTTAGTTCTTCAATATCTTCTTTTATACCTTTTTTCTCTTTATCTTTTGAATAAGTATCTGGATAAGCTACAAAGAAATATACAATGATAACAGTTGCAATCGTACATAATGTTGCCCATATCATAACTGCATGAGCATCTTCATATTTTAATACCTCTGTCATATATGGTAAGCTAAATGTTGCTATACAATATAAGAAAATACTTATGCTTAATACGATTGCTTTTTTCTTGTTTCTTTTTTGTAGATATTCTTTTGTAGATTCTTGTTTTACTTTTGGCTGTTCATGATTTTGTGTTTCTTTTTCTCCTTTTATTAATTCCTCAGTTGTAATTCCCAAGATTTCACAAAGTGGTATAATCTTATCAAAATCTGGTGTACTTTGGTTGGTTTCCCATTTAGATACAGTTTGTCTTGTTACTCCAATTTTTTCTGCTAATTTTTCTTGACTTAACCCTACACGGTTTCTATATGCTAATAATCTTTCCCCTAATGTCATTTTATTTTACTCCTTTCCTATTTCTTAATTATATTATACTGTAAATTTCAGTTGCACACCACCAATCTCACTTGGAACTTTGTCAACTATCATTAACATTTCTTATCTTTTGTCTTTATTGTAACAAATTTTGTAATATTCTTCTATAAAAAAGATTGATTTGCATAAATTAACAAATCAATCTTTTTTATATTAAAGTACTTTTTCTATTAATTCTAAATTTGCTTGTCTTTTTATTTTTCCAGTTGTTGTTTTTATTAATGGTTCTTCCGAAACAAGAATACCTCTTATTGCTTTATACTTTGGCATAACACTATTTACTTCTTTTATTTTCTCAGCTAATACTCTATAAATATCTTCTTCACTTTCTACTTTATATGCTTCTTTCATAATTTCTTTATCAAATACAATTTTTACATGTATTTTGATATTATCTTTATCATCTGTTTGTTGTTTTCCAAAAATAAATGATTCTTTTACGCCTTCTATTTTATTGACTAAATTTTCCATCTCTTCTGGATATATATTTTTACCATTTTTTAATACAATCACACTTTTCTTTCTTCCACAAATAAATATGTAACCATCTTCATCAATTTTAGCTAAATCACCTGTATGAAACCAACCATCTTCCATTACACTTTCTGTTGCTTTTTTATCATTATAATATCCTAACATAACATTTGGACCTTTTACCACAAGTTCTCCTACACCATCTTCATCTGCTTCATCAATCCTTGCCTGAACATGTGGAATTGGTTTTCCAATAGAGCCTATTCTATGATGTTCATTTGTTTCTATTCCAATGATTGGAGAGGTTTCTGTTAATCCATAGGCTTGGCATAAATTAATACCCCAATTTCTAAATGTTTCAATTACTTCTTTATCTAAAGCTGCTGCTCCACTAATAAATAATTTTATATTGCCTCCATATATATCATGAATTTCTTGAAAAACTTTTTTCTTTTCTTCCATAGATTTGTCTTTATATTCTTCCATAAGCTTTTTAGTTTCTTCTATTTTTCCTTCTTTTTCAAGAGTTTTCCATATATTTTTGTACATAATTTCATATATGGCAGGAACAAATGCTGCATAGGTTATTTTGTATTCATTTAAATTTTCTACAATATGTCTAATGCCATCACAAAAAGACCTTTCCGCACCTACATATAATGAAACTAACATACCAACTGTACACTCATATACATGATGCAATGGTAAGAATGATAATATTCTATCATTTGAATCAACATCTACTACAGATGCATAATCCATTACATTTGAAATCAAGTTTTTATGAGAAAGTGCAACAACTTTTGATTTTGTTGTTGTTCCTGATGTAAATAACATGATACGCATTTCTTCTGGATTGATTTTTGCATTTATATATTCTCTATTTCCTGCATCTAATAGTTCTTTTCCTTTTTCAATTAATTCCTTTTCAGAGTATATCCCTTCCTCGTGAACATGTGCATCCATAGAAATTAAATGTTTCAATTTGTTCTTCTCACTATATTTTATCTTTTTTATTGTTTCTTCATATTTCTTAGAGTAAAATATAGCTTCTACTTCTGATCTTTCTATTACTTCTTCTAATTCATTTGCTGGTAATGATCTATCCATTGGAACCACGATTCCTGTACCACATGCAACTGATAAATAAGCAAGTTCCCATTCATATCTGTTTTCTCCAATAACAGCAATTTTTTTATCTTTTAGTCCTAAACTGATTAATGCTGTTCCTAAATAATTTATCATATCTCTTATTTCATTATGGGTATAGGTTTTATATGTTCCTTTTCCTATTTTTATTTTGTATCCTGGTTTATTTCCATATAACTCTCTTGTCTTATTTAACATATCTTTTAAATCTGTTACTTCTAAAATATTTTTTGTCATAACTTATATTTCTCCCATATATTTCTTTACTTTTTTCTATTTAATATATTTTTTATCTTGACTATAATATATTAGTATATATATAGAAAATTGTCAAATACATTTTTAGATTTTATTTTCTCTTTCCTTTGTATCAGGTAATTCGATAATGTGCTATAATATCATCTCTTAACTCTAAAAAATCCTCTTCATAATCTTTTTGATATGGGTTTGCATGATGAATCACAAAAGTAATTCCATTTTTATTTCTTTTATCAGATACAATTCCAATATGATTATTAAAAATGACTATATCTCCCCCTTGCCATTCATCTATTTTCGTAATATCTGTTGTTAAGGATATTGCATGATGATTAAAATACACTTTTAAATTATTAACTCTTCTAAAATCAATGTTTTTATCAATTGTTTCTATATGATAAGCATCACGATTATTTTGAATATCCTCATTTACTAATTGCATCAGATCATACCCAGCATTTTTTAGTCCAAATGCAACTACATCTGTACACACGCCATACTGATCATCTGGATATCCATTTGCATAGTATTGACTTTTATATTTGGGTTTTGTTGCGATATATTCTCTCACATTATTTAATATATCCGTCTGGTCATCAATTCCATCTCCATCTTTATCTATGTTACTAGTATATGTTTTAATGTTAAAATCCTCATTACTATACTGTTTATGTGGGATATAATTAAATATGTATAAAATATAGGTCATTAATAAGAAAATGATACTTACAATTATCCCTAAAATAATTAATATCTTTTTTTTCATAAATTCTCCTAGTTAGTAGTACTAATAACAGTACATTAATCTATAACATTACCATTTTTATCATAAATAGTTGTTAATTCAACTAATCTATAATTTTGTAGCTCACTTCTATCTATGCTTTTTTCATTGTTTTTCCACCATTTATAATTCGTTTTACAAATTTCAGATATCTTATTGTAATCAGAATCAGAATATGTAGCCATACTTATTTTTCCAATAACATAATTATAAACTCCATTTTCATATCCTAGACAATACAATTCAAATGAATCATCTACATCATCTACTGTTAATCGTTTACTACTATAAAAAAATATATAATAGACGCCTTCATGTCTAAAATCCACTTCACAAGCTGTTTTATAAATATCAATATCATTAAAATTTAAAATATTACTAATTTCTTGCTTTTCTTCATCTGAAAATTCATTATCTTTGGCATTTCTTATATAGAACTCTCCTATATGCGGTATTTTAAATTGCATATAGATATAAATTCCTAACAATATTAAAATGATAATTATAATACTTATGATTATCTTTCTTTTTTTCATATTTGTTCTCCATAAATTATTATTTAATCTCAAATTCATTTGAATATATATTAATATATCCATTATCATAAACTGGTTTTACTATTCTATATATTCCATTAGATAATTTTCCATAATATTGTTCTATATCTAACTTTTGTGTTAATTGATTATCTTCATTTAATTCATAAGCTATATCAATCCAAGATAAATCATCGGATATATAGTTTAGTTCTTTCCATTCTCCATTGACTTTTTTTTGAACTCTAAATTCAACACCCCAGCCATATTGGTCTACATTATTATCTGTTATTGTTATTGAAACACTTTCCAGACTTACTGTGATATTGTCGACTTCTATTGTGACATTTTCCGGGCTACGATTAAATTCTTCATTTGATTGTAAATTTTCTTCAAGTGTGTTTTCATATGCTTTCATTTCTTCCTCAAAATCATTATAATCCATAATCCACGTACCAATTTTAATATCATCAAATCCTGCTAATGTATTGAAATCAATAACTTTATATCCAAGTCCAAAATATTCTACTGTTCCACCATCCATATATGTTCCTGCTGGATTTTTTATGCAAAATAAAGGCTTTTCTTGTTTTTGTACTCTATTATAATCTACTACAAAAAATACTATTCCTAAAACTAGTATCATTCCTATAATACTAAAACATATTTTTATCCCCTTTTTCATAATATCACCATCCCTTATCTTTCACTTAACAATTTAATTATAACGACAATTTATTATTTTCTTAGCCAATCACTAAATTATAATTTAGGTATATAATTCTGAAGACTCTTTTATGAAAGTATTTTCTACTTTATCATTTTCATCAAAAGATACGTAAAATACATAATATTCGTGAGAATAAGAATACCCCCAATACGATTCTTTAAATATTTCTCCTGCAGAGTAGATATATCTTTTTTTATCTTCCCCACTACTATATTCATGTTTTGGCTCTCCTAATAATTTGATAACTTCTTCTGAAGATAATCCTATAAGGCTTTGATCATCATTTATTTCTTTAATTTCTGTATACAAATTATCAGGTGTTTCGGTTTTAAAATTAACTATAATTATACTTCCATAAAGTAAAATAACGATAATTATTAAGGTTTTAAGAATCTTACTACCTATCTTTTCTGTGGTGATTGTCCACATTATCATAGCAAATATTCCCATAAAAATTATATATGGTATGTATATTACTAAAAAAAATACCAAAGAAAAAATAAGATCCATCTTTATCCCCCATACAAATTACTAGTTCTCTATTAGAATTATAGTATAAAAGCAAGATAATTTCAATGGATTGTCTCCTTTACTTGAATAAAGGTATTCTTAAATATAATAAGAATACCTTTTCTATTTTAGATTAATAATCTTGAATTATAATAAATGGTGCACCACTATTTTCATCTTCTTCAATCCAATAATATACAATACCATAACTGCTATTTCTTTTTTGTAATTTAGTAAAACTATTAAAATATGATTCCTCATTATCTTTTAAATTATAATTATTAAAATAATATATTCCGTTCAAATATTCCACATCTTTTATATAAATCGTTTCTTCTCCATTAGAATCTGTAAATTTGCTATAAACTCTAATAGAAGATTTTTCTCCTCTTTCTGTATCTGCTATAAATTCATCTAGCACTTCAATATTATTTGATTTTACTTTATTATTTTCTAATACAATACAACCATCACTTATTGCATTTTCTACACTATAAGATTTTGGAAGTTCATCTGCACTAATACATCCATCCACTTCTACTTTTCTATTTTCTATACTAACATCCGCATTTTCTCTCAATAGCGACCTATCTACAATAGCATACCAAATATTGTTATCGTTGTTATAGTCAGGATTTTCTTTTTGTTTCATTGTTATATGCGTAGTGGTTTCATCTGCCGTTATATCCGAAATAGTTAAATCTTTTTCATGTAGATGCCTTATATTTTCATTGGCAATTATAATAACAAAATTTTCTTCAAAATTGATTTCTTCCAAGTTAGGTAATTCATTAATTCTTGATTTATATTTGTCATACTCTTCTTGGTTACTTATTATTTTGTGATACAATCTTGGCTTTTGATTCCAAGTCATGTCATTTGCCATTAAATCTGTTTCATATGTAGTTATTCCATCTCCTAAATCAAATAAACCTCTTGATGTAATTTCATCTTGTTTTTTTATGTATTTATTATAAATTGTAACACTAGCATAAACGATTCCACTTAATAAAGCTGTTGTACAAATGATGATGATAAAAATATTTAATACCTTATTCATTTCACTATATCCTTTCTTTAGCAGGATTTTTCTTAATTGTTTTTTTCCTCTATGAATTAATGTTTTAGTATTTTGGAGAGTTTGTCCTAATATTTCTGCTGTTTCTTTATAGGACAATCCTTCAATATTAACTAAATATATAGCATTTTTATATTTTTCATCTAGCTCTTCTATACTATTTAGTAATTCTTTTTTCGTTTCTTTACTTGTTATAATTTCCAATACATCTTTGTCTACTTTTTTACTTTCATTTAACATATATTGGTCATTAATTTCATCCCTTCTTTTTTCTATATTTAAGTAATTATATGCCTTACTTTTTGCAACTAAATATATATGATACTTAAAAGAACTATTTTCCCTCATTTTATTTTGCATAACATATATAAAGGTTTCTTGTGTTAAGTCTTCTGCCTTTTGATAATCCTTTACTATGTTATAAATAAAATATTCTATTCTATTTTTATATTTCTTGTAAATATATTCAAATGCTTGTTTTTCTCCATTTAAATAATCATTATATAATTTTTTATCTAAATCTCTCTCCATTTTTACCTGCCTTCATTTATATAGAACAGCAATTATTAAAAAAGTTTCATTTTTTTATAATTTATCATATATAAAAATAATTTATATCACTATTTACTTAAATATATAATAAAAGACAGATAATTTTCAATGATTATCTGCCCTAGTTATTATAATTTATTTATTCACATAACATCAAAAGTATAATGAATATAGCAAATATTGATAAAAAAATAGTTATTCTTTTTACCAGTTTTATTTGTTTTTCTGGCATATCAACAAATATCTTTTCTGGATTTTCATTTGATACATATATTTTTACTTTTTCGTTTTCACGATAATTAAAATTTCCTCCCTTATATGAAATTCCGACATATTTTTTATTATTTAAGTAATATTCAAATTTATAGTATCCATAAAAATCCGTACCTCTACATATTGCTTCTACTTCAGAACACCCCTTTCTAAGGAATCTCCTTTTATCATTCTTTTCTGAAAAAAGCACAAATCCAGGAACAATTGGAAAAAAGATAACAATTATATAGCGAAAAAGATACCCATCTATTTTCCAAATATCTAAAGTATATAGTAATATATATAAACCAACTACCGTTATTAAATAACCATAAGTAAAGTATTTAATTGAGATAATCCCAAATACGAAAAAATCTAGTCCGATGATAAATAATGGGTTACCAAATTGAAAATACAATTCTAATCCAAATAACAATATTGTAACCACAAAGTATATTCCTACCATAATTGAAATAACTTTTTTCTTCATACAATTCCTCCATATTTTATTTATAAAATTCATTAAATTTAGACCTTTTAACTCCACATATAATCTAAAAACTTGTAATTTGCACTTATGATTTTTATAACTTTCTTATAAAATTTTTTTATATTTATTGACTTTTTAATCATAAATAGATTATAATAAATATAGGAAATGACAAATCCACAAACGTGGTTTTGCCAAGATATAGTTTTAATAAACCATTAGCTCGGCATAGCAGAATGGTTTATTTTTTATTATTTATGTAGTTGCTTATCACCCCAGTTCTTATAAAGAACTGCTGTCAAGGCAACGTTTAATGTTAAAGAAAACATTAATGCTATTATAAAAAATAGTATTACTTTAACCATAAACATCACCACCCTTCCTACGAAGAATCGTAAAATTGGTGGCAAAACCACATCTGCTAACTATCATTTCCTATGTTATTTATTCTACAATATTCTTTTTATTTTGTCTACAATTTTTATTAAATTTATAAATATATTTTAACCTTCAAGACAAATTACTATTTGTTGTTTCAATAATACCATAGAAAAAGAATTATTCTACACACTGGTATAAAATAATCCTTAAGTAACTTTTTATTCATATACTATTTTTCACTATCATTATATAAAGCTAATTTGCTGATTTTCTATCTTCCAACTTTTCTGTTTTGCTTCTGTGATTTTATCTCCTGGCTCACTTCTTCCTATCAAAAATGGAGAATTGTCATCATGTTTTTTCATATTTTCTATTACAAATTGTTTATTGGCATTTGCATAACAATATTTGCATAAATGACCACAAGTATTATATGCTCCTATATCATTTCCCATTAAACAATTACATTCTTGTCTTAAATTTTTTCTTTTTGGTGGTTGTAATGTATTGTTTATAGCTTTTTCAACAATTTCTTGACTCATACAACCATTACATTGTAATCCATATTGTGATAAATATGTTTTTTCACAACAAGCATGAATGACCATATTGTTTTCTTTTCCGATTTTACGAAATGCTTTTGCCATTTCTATTTGCTCTTCTTTTGTTGGCGGATTTATGTTGGGAGCATTTCTTTTTACTTTTTCATATAAATCTAAAAAGCTAATGGTACAGTTATGTGTATATCCTTTTAATTCTTTTGCCATGTTTCCAAAACATGTTATATGTTTATTAACATCAAATCCATCTCCTATAAATATTGGGTCATATCTCCAACCAATAGAATCTACACCAATATGATTTGATAATTTTTTAAAGCTTTCCATTACTTTTTTCTTATCTGGTACATTTGGCTCTATATCTTTTCCATAAGGGGTAATGGTTACAAACCAGTATTGTTTATATATATCTAATTCATCTAAATAGGTAAGCATTGGCTCTGGATTTTTTGTACAAAACGCCAAACAATCCACAACCTCTGGCGATAAATTGTATTTGGTTACTTGATTTGGATTATATGGATTTCTTACCAATACATATCCTTCTCGTATTCTATTCATAAACCATTTTGCATAAAATGCTGGTATATCTGTTCTACATCCTGTATTGATAATCATAATGCTCTCTCCTTTAAATCGTTTAAAACTTTATTGACATCTTCATCAAATGAAATTGCTTTATTTTCAATTTCCTGACGAACCATTGGATAGTCTTTATTCATTCTAATTAAAATTGTTTTTAAATGTTTGTATGTCATTTGTTCAAATGGAAATCGTATAATTCCAGGTGTATTAAATCCAACCCCTATTTCTAATAATACCACATTTTTATCTTCTATCTCATCTAAAAATTGTTCATATTGTTTTGCTTGTTTATACCAATTTTCATCTTGAACAAAGTTAGCATCCTTTCTTAGATTCATCTCCATATTCCCACCACAAACAGGACATTTGGGTACTAATTGTTTTGGTATTTTTAGGTTTTCTGTATGTTTTAACCATTCTTCTACCATTTCTTTATTATCATACAATTTATTGTGACAAGCATTTTCACATTGCAAAAAACGATAATCTCCTTGAACAGCAAATATTTTTTCTGTATCAAATCCTGCTGTTTCAAATTGTCCATCTACATTGGTTGTAATGACAAAATAGTCCTTATCTTTTACAAAATCTAATAATTCTTGATATA
The DNA here is from genome assembly GCA_944388795.1 of uncultured Clostridia bacterium. Taxonomy (GTDB): domain Bacteria; phylum Bacillota; class Clostridia; order TANB77; family CAG-508; genus CAG-269. The sequence continues at coordinate 10,533 of CALXKD010000023.1, read as the reverse complement.
ATCTTAAAGGTTCTCTAAATCTATTTAATTTTATTAACCTTGCCCAAAATGCCCATTTTTCTTCTTGTGAAGAAAATGGATAAAAGGATGCTGTATACAAGTCTTCAAAATGGTATTTTTCAATAAATTCTTTATAATCTCTTTGAAAACTTTTTCCACCATATTCTAATCCAGCAGCTGTTGAAAGTCCAGCACCTGCCCCTATTAGTATATAGTCAGCATGATTGATTGCTTGTTTTGCATTTTGTAATCGAATGTTATATTCCTCCAATTTTGTTCCTCTTTTCTTTTTTATTTATTTCACATTCTTTTCATAAATTCTATAATCTTCCTCTGTAAATACATTAAAAACAACTTTTTCAAACCAGTTCTCATGTTTCTTCAAATATTCTTTTACTGCTTTTATGGCAATTTGACAAGCCTCTTCTTTTGGGAATCGGAACTCTCCTGTTGAAATACAAGGAAATGCGATTTCCTTTATATTATTTTCCTTTGCAAGTTGTAAAGAATGAATATAGCAATTTCTTAAATCTTCTCTTTCCTTATCTGTAACCTCTTCATAGATAATAGGACCTACTGTATGAATAACATATTTTGCAGGTAAGTTATATCCTTTTGTCATAAAGACTTCTCCTGTTTCCAATTGCTTGATTTCCTTCATTTTTTCATAACATTCTAATCGTAACTGTATCCCACTATATGAATGAATACCGATTATCAATACATTTATGGCAAGGTATAAAACAGCCTAAGCCTTGCGAATTAGCAGCATTTACAATGGCATCTATTTTAAGAGTTGTTATATCACCTTTCCATAGATAAATATTATCTGTTATTTTAGAATCTTCTATATTTTCTACAATTCCTTTCTCTTGAATTTCTTCTTGTAGATACATATCTTGCATGTTTAAAAATTCTTGGCTAATTTCTTTAGGCTCTCTTATATTACATAAAGAACGGAAAAGTCTTTTCTTCTCTTCTTCAGATAAATTTTCTATTTCTAATTTCTCGTTTCTTTCTTCTACTAAATAGGTAATTAAGAAATCTAATGTTTTCAATATTATCAACTCCTATAATAGATTTTTAAGGATTGCTTATTGCAATCCTTTCTATATTAATTTTCTGGGAAGAAATATCCTGCTGTCATATCTAAGTAATTTAGTCCACTATATGTTGGAAATTTTGCTTTTACTTTATCTATAAATTCTTCTGCATTTGAAGCTTCTTTTGCTAATACTTTTAATTCCTCAATATAAGCAATTTTTGTATCGACATCTGCCATTGTTTCTGGTACATAATGACTAGATAATACTAAGTTATATCCTTTTTCTTGATATCCTTTTAATTGTGCTATAATCACATCTGCATGCCCCTCTCCTGCAACAATTGAATGACAATCATGTCCTAACATATGGGTATATATACAATTGATTTGTGGAAATTCAATTTCAATATTTTCATCATGATAGGTTATATTTAATTCAAAACCACCAATATTGACTGTATTTTCTGTTAATATATCTGTTATTTCATGATATTCTTTCGCAAAAGCTCCTCCAAATGAAGTTTCAAATCCAGTTACTAAATTATGAATCGTTCCTTCTTTCATAGATTTTATGGTTCCTTCTGAAGCATAACCTTTTACTTCTTTTAAAATTGTACCTCCATTTGGATGATCTGAAAATACCTTTCCAACTATATGTTTATTTAATCCTTTTACATATGCTTCAAATTCTTCTAAATTATCATAAAATGCTGGAAATTCCACTAATAATATATTTTTCTCATTTTCTAAAATATAGCTTTCATCATTCATCAAATCATTTGTTTGATAACTATGCAATTTGATATCTCCAAAATCATATACATCTACATATCCTTTTTTTAAATTAATTGTTTTTTTCTCCATGATAAACACTCTCCTATTTCATATATTTATTTTGAAAATCGGTAGCTACGTTTTTCAATTTCTAACCATATTGTAATTACCTTTTTCCTTCTTGTAAAGTAGGCACTTTAAAGTGGCATAGTTTCCTCAAAGTAACCTTTGTGTATTTTACTGACTTTACAAGTTTAAAAAAATTTTAAATTTTTTATAGTATATTACATCCTTTTTGAATATTATATCCCTTTTTATACTTTTGTTCATTTTGTAAGAATTGTACTATTTACTTTTTTATGTCTTTTTGTTATGATATATAAAAAGCATACATTATCAAATTTAAAAATCCTTAGGAGGTGTTCATAAATGACAAAAAAAGATTTACCAGCTTGTCCTGTAGAAATTACTATGGGATTAATTGGAGAAAAATGGAAGGTTTTAATTATTAGAGATTTATTAACAGGAACCAAACGATTTGGAGAATTAAGAAAATCTGTTACTGGTATTACCCAAAAAGTATTAACCAATAATTTAAGACAAATGGAAGCTTCTGGTCTTGTAAAACGAAAAGTATATCCTGAAGTTCCTCCAAGAGTAGAATATTCTCTTACAGAAACAGGTTTAAGCTTAAAACCCATTTTAGATTCTATGGTTACATGGGGAAATGCTTATCGCGAGAAATCTTCACAAGTTTAGATCTATATAATTTAGTATAACCACCAATTTTTGTATTGGTGGTTATGTTATATTATTGTTTTTGGTTTAATAATTTTGTTTTTAAATCATATAATTTTTTAGACAAATCCACATAATATTTTTGTGGATTTTCTAGTCTTTTAATTTCTTCCCATATCGTTCCTAATTGTTTTTTTGTATATTCTACAATTTCTTTTATCTCTGGTTGTTTATATACTAGTTTTCCATTTTCAAATATTTTTTCTTGTAATTCTTTTACATAGTAATTATCTAATTTTTTTCTTTTCCAAGTATTATATTGGTCAAATATTTCATATTCTCCATCTGGCTCTTTTTCATTTTTTAACATAATGACATCTGCTAATGCATAGTTAGTTTCTTTAGAATAAAAGCGATATACCTTTTTAAAACTTGGATTTGTGATTTTTTCTACATTTTCACTAATCTTAATTTTGGGAATGATTTTTCCCCCTTTTTCTATTGCTGCTAATTTATATACCCCACCAAATACGGCATCACTTTTTGCTGTGATTAGATTTTCTCCTACACCAAATACATCTATTTTAGCATCCTGTTCAATTAAAGAGCTAATTAAGTTTTCATCTAATGCATTGGTTGCACATATTTTACAATCTGGATAACCTGCCTCATCTAATATGGCTCTTACTTTTTTAGATAAATATGCTAAATCCCCACTGTCTAATCTAACAGCAGCTGGTCTAATACCTTGTGGTTTTAAAACTTCATCAAATACTTTTATGGCATTTGGTAATCCGCTTTGTAATGTATGATAGGTATCAATTAAATATGTACCATTGTTAGGATATAGTTCTGCATATGTTTTAAATGCTTCATATTCATTATCAAAACTTTGTATCCAACTATGTGCCATTGTTCCACTTGCTGGAACATGGAATTTTTCACTAGCTGCTGTACAAGATGTTCCTACTGCTCCTCCTATAATCGCTGCTCTTGCTCCATAAATGGCAGCTGATACTCCATGAGCCCTTCTTGCTCCAAATTCCATTACTGGTCTTCCTTGTGCTGCTCTTACAATTCTTGCTGTCTTTGTTGCAATTAAACTTTGATGATTAATAATTAATAATAACATGGTTTCTAAAAGTTGTGCTTCACTAACTGGTGCTCTTACTGTAATTAATGGTTCATTTGGAAATACCACAGTTCCTTCTGGTATTGCCCAAATATCTCCTGTAAATTTAAAGTCTTTTAAATAGTTTAAATATTCTTCTGAAAATATATTTTGTTTTCTTAAATACTCTATATCTTCTTCATCAAATTTTAAATTTTGTATAAATTCTATAATTTGCTCCAATCCTGCTACAATCGCATATCCTCCACCATCTGGAACCTTTCTAAAAAATACATCAAAATAGGCAATATCATTCTTATTTTTTGAAAAATATCCATTTGACATTGTAAATTCATAAAAATCTGCTACTAATTCTAATTTTTCTTGATTCATAGTTTTTCTCTTCCTTTCATTTATTACTATTTTATATGTTTTTTATTCATAATCAATATATTGTTTTAATTTTTCTATTAAACCTATTTTCATTTGCTATCACCTACAACTTCATCAGACTCTTTCTTGTATAAAGCTCTTCTTATCATAAATAATATGAAACCTATGATTACTTCTAGTATAATACATCCTATTAACATATTTAGGTTTATATTGTCAATCCAGCCTCCAGATAAATACTGTTCTATATATGTTGATAATACTCTAATTCCTATGAATGCAATAATAGATATGATGGCTGTGATAAACATACTGATTTGAATAGTTTTTAATACCTGTTGTTTTTCTAAGAATATTAATCCTATGATATCTAGTAAGCATAATATGATAAAGGTTATCCTAAATTCAAAACTTGTGAATTGTCCATATATATTTAATACTTCTGTTGCAGTTCCTTCTACTCCCATTTCTAATCTATCTTCTATCTCTTCACTTTTTTCACTCACATAGCTTCTTATATCATCTTTTATGTCTTCTGGTATCTCATTTTGTAAATCTTCCTCTTCTAAAATCTGATTGATTTCTTCTGTTATATCTATATTTTCACTTTTACCAGTTAAAGCATCTAAATATTTACCTGTAATTTCTTCCATATATGGACTACCTTCTATCTTTTCTGCTATTTCGTAAAAGGTATTACTATCTACTTCATTGATAATCTCATCTAACATATATCCACTAACTCTTTTTGTCAGGATATCATTGGAAATCGTTTTTACTGCCACATTTTCTATAATAAAACTCATCGTTATGATAAATAAAAATATAGGTAACAATATTTTCAATATAATTTTTATAAATGTTTTCATTTTTTCCTCCTACATATGTGATTTCAAAACTTTTATATATCATACTACAAAAAAGAAAATTATTCCATACATACCTGTAATAAAATAATTTTCTTTTACTTATTTTTTATTATTAGAGTTATTTTTACCTTTCTGTCTTATAACTTTTACAATTATAAAACTTATGATAGCTAATAAGATGATTGAACAACCTATCACAATTCCATTGCTCATTTTCTCTATTTCTTGATTTGCTAATAAATTCTCTGTTTCCTCTCCTTGTATTTGTGTATTTTCCACTTCTTCTTGTAGATGTGTCTTTTTATATTCTTCAAATCGTTTTTCAAATTCGTCATATCCTTCTGGTGTTTCTCTAATATATTCTACCTGATATTCTCCATTTTCTACTTTTATTTTAATATAACATATATTGGTTTTTACGTACCAAATGAATTCATGTCCTTCCCATAATCCAATTTCTGGTTCTCCATAATTCCATTCTGTATTTTCAATTGAAACAGGTGTTACTACAAATTCAATATCTGCTATATATTCATTATCACTAATTGTTCTAATGCCAAGTGTATTTAGCTGATAATCTATAATTCTCCTATTTTCTGGTATTTCTTCACTTTTATAACTTTCTATCCAATCTTCAAAAATACCTTCTATAAATTCACTCCTCTCATCTGAGTCAGTACTTTCTGTTGCTAGTACTGTATTAGAAAAATACATTATACCAATGATAATAATACAAAAAATACTGAATACTTTATATTGTATTTTCATACGATTATTCATCCCCTTTCTTTAGGACTACTTCTTCTGTTTGACCTCTATATTCAAAATGAACAATTATTTTTTCTGCTTCATTATATTTTGTAAAATCAAACATACCTTCAAATGTTAAGATTCCTTCTTCACTTATTGATTTCGAACCATTTTCACTTGGTCCTTGTACTAATGTAAATTTTTCACCGTTTTCATTTGTTAAATATATCACAATATCTGTTAATCCATATGTTTTTCGATAATACTCTTTATAAGCATCTGTTTGGCATTCTTTCCAACTAATATATCCTAAAATATCTACATTTTTAAGTGGATCATCATCTGATAAACTATCATAAAAATCATGCTCCAAAAATGATGGATATTTTGGTTTTGGTTCTGTCTTTATTTTTGCCGTTATTTCCATTCCTGTATCATATAATGTTGCTGACTCTACTTGATAATCTTCATTGGTTGTGTCTATCTGTGTATAAACAACTGATTGTCTGTTATACATTTTTTCTGGAACTTCTACATCAAAATGCCAATCTCCTATAAGGGTAATTTCCTCTTCTCCCATAGAAGTTCCTTCCTCTTTGGAAATATTAATTTTCGTCATATCAATTGTTAATGTTTTACTTTTTGGATAGTGACTGTTTCCTCCTGTATAAATATTATAAACAACTTTTACATGATTTCCTTCTCTTTGAACAGGAATAATATTGACACCACTTCCAATATACATATTCTTATCCATTGCCTCATTATAATCTAAACCTAAATTATTTTCTTGGCTAAATTCATTATATCTAACTCCTGTTGGGCAATATAAAACAATATTATTTTCATCTGATATCACTAAGTCTGGAAAATTAAACTCCCATACTTCATCTGCTGTTATAATTTCCTTTGCTTTTTCAGATAGTTCTACATCAAATGTAATGCTTAAATTAAAATCATCCATGACAAATTCAGATACTTTTACCTTTGTTTCCACATCTTCTATCATTTCACCTGTTTCTGTGTTTTCTACAGTTGTATTCGCATTTTCATATTCCATATCCGTATTTTCGATATATCCCTCATTCATTGCTGTTTCCATTCCTTTACCTGTCATAAAGAAATTATCATATAATTGGGTAGAAATATCTTTTGCAAAAACAATTCCTGTTATGGATAAACAACAAATCATAACTGTTAATGTACTTTGCAATATCTTTTTTGTTCTTTCATGTTTTTTATGGACTGTCCTAAAATTTTCAATAGCAATATTTTCTTGAATATTTTTAAAAATTTTTTCCTTTCCCATTTTTAAAAACCTCCTATTTTTAAAATTTCTTTTATCTTTTTTCTTGTTCTGTGTAATTTTGTTTTTACATTACTATTACTTAGATTCATTTCTTTCGCAATTTGTTTTACTTTTTTCCCTTCATAATAAAATTTTTTAAATACTTCATATTCTGTGTTCCCTAGTGCTTTTAGGTTTTTTGTAATACAATCATTCATTTCCTTTTGTTCTACAATATTATCTACATTAAAATAACTAATCATCTCATTTTCATATTGAGAAAATTCCATCATCTTACTAAGTTCTCTATATTTTTTATAAATCAGCCTTTTCGTAATACCTGCTATATATGGACTAAACACTGCTTTTCTATCTAATCTATCTTTATTTTTCCATAAAATTAGAAATACATCTGCTATGATTTCTTCTTCATCTTCTAATTTAATAGCATGTTTATTTTTTATAATTGTACTTACATAGTGATAGTACTCATCAAACACTCTTGGCATATCTAATTGATTATCTACTATATAACTCTCTATTGTATTTTCTTTTTTCATCTTTTTCTCCTTTGATACATACTTTCCATCTATATATTTACCATTTTTTAAAAAAGGTTACAACTTTTTGTCCTTTTGGGGACGTTTCTTTTTGGACATTTTTACTACAATAAAAAGAACCCAAATTTGTTAAACACTTTTTTGTCTAATAATTTAGGTTCTTTTCTATTTATTAGAAATTTCTTTTATTGATTATCTTCTACCAATGTATATTCTGTTTCATCTGGTTCTTGCATATCTTCATCTGTAACAGTTCCAAAAGAATATTCATATTGTATTGTAATTATACCTCTATCTTCTCCATTTACTGAAACTGACTGTATAGTTTGCAATACTAAACCTGTATTTTTTTCTATGTAGAATTCCAACGCAGGTATTTCTTCTTTATATGCAGTTTTTAATATATAACAATCTTTTCCATTAACTTTTCCTGTTGTTATTTTATATGACCTACTCATTATAAATAAAGTTTTTATAGAATCATAGTATGTGTAATTATTTAACGGGTTATATAGATATTGCCCATCCATAATATATAAATTTTTATAGTCAGGGCCATCCACAAAAGTTCTATTTTGATTTGGATATATATATTGCATACTTTTTACATTATCTTCTAGATATGTCATCACATGTTTTTCTATGCCATCTTTATAATAATTGTCATAAGTTGCTACTGTTTGAGAAGGATAATATGAAGTTTTTATATATACATTATCACTCTGTTGTTCATAATCTTTAAATTTATTTTGTAAAGAAGCTATGATCATCATATTTCTTCCTGGAAAAGCAATAAATAAGACTACAATTATAAGTATAATCGATAATAAACTCATTTTTAATATTCTTAATTTATGATTATATTTCTTGATGTATTTGATTTTCTTTTTTTCTCCTTTTTTATCTTCTACTAAAATTTCTTTTTTCATAGCATCTAAAATTTTTTTACATTCTTTACACTCATTGATATGTTCTTCAATATATGTATTTGTTTCTTTACTTGTTAGTTTATCAATATAGTTTGGTAATAAATCTTGAACAATTTTACAATCCTTTTTCTCTTTCATTTTCATCCCCCTCCTTCAACTTCTGTTTTCCTCTATAAAAAGTGACTCTCGCCCAGTTTTCTGTCTGGTTTAAAATCATTCCTATTTCTTTAAAAGATAATTCTCCTGTGATTCTTAAATAAACAACTTCTCTTGTTTTTTCATCTAGCTTTTGTAACTTTTTATATAATATCATTTTTTCTTCATTCTGAATTACTTTTTCTTCTGTATTATCTGAATCTTTTATTTCAAGAAAAGTATCTTCACTTGTTTCTAGCTTTTTTCTATTTTTTCTACATTCGTCATACCATAAGTTTTTTGCAATTTGACATAGCCATACAGATATTTTACAGTCACCTTTAAAAGTATGTATCTTTTTTACTGCTCGATAAAAGGTTTCTTGTGTTAGTTCTTCAGCAATATCACTATTACGAGTTAAACAGAATAAATATTTATATACTGTTTCAAAATATTGTTCATATATTTGCTCCATATTCTGCATAACTTTATCCCCCTTTGTATATATGACGTACAAGTTTTATTTTTGTTACAAATTTTATAATTTTTCTCTTATATTTTATATCATATAATTTTTAGATTAACAATTTATTTATTATAATAGTAAAAAAGAAAAGTAAAATTTAGTTTTATTTACTAATTTCACTTTTCTTTTTATATAATCTAAACTAAAAAATTTTGTTATTCAACATTTATTTTATTATATAATTGTCTCCTGAACCTTTTTCAAGTATCACATTAGCATTTAAGCAAACTATTGGTCTCAATCCCCATAAATTTCCATAAACATAATTGTAACATACACTTGTAATACTATTTTTATTTGTAGCTATTAAGTTTATTATACTATCTGCTGAAGGAGATGCTATCCACATACCATAGGCTTTGCTTGTATCTGATTTCACATAAATACTATTATAATCCTCTTCTGGTAATTCTAAACTTGTAGTGTATTCTGTATCTGTATTCCATTTTATATTATATCCATTTGTGACTACATCATTTTCTATATATTTATCTGGATGAGTATCTTTATATGATTCACAAAACATTTCTATTGTTGGTCCTCCTATTGCATATTTCGCATCTTCTCCTGCATAATTATTCCAAATGTCTATATCTAACATATAGGCTGACCCATTGATACTTCCTTGTGTAATTGTTGCATTAGAACCATAAGATAAATATTTATTTAACCATATTTTTACTTTGTCATTTATAGAATTACTTCCATTATAGTCTTTATACACACTTTCAAAATTGTATTTATAATCTCCATAATAAAATAATTTGTTTCCTTGGTTGGTTTCTGGTGTATTATCGTAATGAATATAATCATCTGCAATTAAATAGATATTCATTCCATCTGAATAGAATATTCTCCACTTACTTACTCCATCACTTGCACATTTATATCCTGTGACTTCTGCTCCATAATACATACTAGCATTTTCTTTTACTGTTTCTGCATCTGCTGGTCCTGAAATCAAAACATCATATCCATCTACATTTACTATTACTGGCAATTTACTTATTACATTATCGCTAGATAATTTTTCTCCATTATATGTCAAATTTTCGACATTTTGTAGGTTTTTATTTAACATATCCATGTCAATATTTCCATCATTTCCATAGCTTCCTAGCACTTCTACTCCTACTTTTTCTTCCGCACTAGCTTGTGACATCTCTTCTTTCGCCTGACTTGCTTTTGTTAAAATCCCATTATCTCCTGTCAATGTTGCAATCGTTACCCCTGCTAAAATTAGCAAAACAATTATTGTAATAACTAACGCAATTAGTGTAATTCCTTTGTTTTTCTCTACTTTTTTTATTTTCATTTTTTCCTCCTTTGTTTTCTTTTAGTCAGCTACTCTAAGAAAATAGAAAGCTGTATAAAAGCTTACTAAAGGGTTTTTTCTGATTTTTATGTTTTTTATC
>CALXKD010000022.1 GCA_944388795.1 uncultured Clostridia bacterium | reverse complement strand
GCTTAAGCCCAGAAGTGCCAGTACAAAAGCCTTCTAGGCTAAGAGCAAACCACCAGTTTTACTGGTGGTTATGATTGACTTGATTTTTTATATTAAATAATATAATATAAAATAGATAGGAGTGTGATAATATGTTAGAATTAGAAGAAAATACAAGACTTCTAAAAAACTTAGAAGAAAAATTGAAAGATTTGGGTGAGTCACTTTGACATTTCTAAATTAGAAAATGAATTAAAAGATTTAGAAGCTAAAACTTTAAAGGAAGATTTTTGGCAAGATACCAAACATTCTAATAAAGTATTAGCAAGAATAAAAAGTATTAAAAATAAAGTAAATGAATATAGAAAAATAGAAAATGAAATCCAAAATTTAAATGAATTAACAGAATTAACCAATATGGAGCCTGATGAAGAAATTGCAAAAGACATTATAAAAAGTACAAAAGCTTTAGAACAAGAAGTAGAAAAGTTAGAAATTGCCACGTTATTATCTGGAAAATATGATGCTAATAATGCAATTGTAACTATTCACCCAGGAGCAGGAGGAACAGAATCTCAAGATTGGGCAGAAATGCTATATCGAATGTACACTAGATGGGCAGATAAAAATGGATATACTATAACAGAGCTAGATTATTTAGAAGGTGAAGAAGCAGGTATAAAAAGCGTCACATTTGAAATTATTGGTGAATATGCTTATGGATATATGAAAGGGGAGATGGGGGTACATAGATTGGTTAGAATTTCCCCATTTGATAGTGGCGGAAGAAGACATACCTCATTTGCTTCTGTAGAAGTATTACCCGAAATTACTGATGATATCGAAATTGATATTAATCCAGATGATTTACGAATAGATACATATAGAGCTTCTGGTGCGGGAGGACAACATATTAATAAAACATCTTCTGCTGTAAGGATTACACATATACCAACTAATACAGTTGTTGCCTGTCAATCAGAACGTTCACAGATACAAAATAGGGAAACAGCTATGAAAATGTTAAAATCCAAATTATTAGATTTAAAAGAAAAAGAGCATAAAGAAAAAATAGAAGATTTAAAAGGAGAACAACGAGAAATTGCTTGGGGAAGTCAAATTCGTTCTTATGTATTTTGTCCATATACGATGGTAAAAGACCATAGAACCAATTATGAAGTAGGAAATGTAGAAGCTGTTATGGATGGAAAAATAGATGATTTTATGGAAAGTTATTTAAAATTTTCTAAATAATTTGACATATTTAAACATATTCGAATATAATGTAAAGAGTTAAATTTAAATAAATTTAACTTTTTATTATTATGAAATAAAGAAGGTGCTCAATATGGAGGACATAATTGTATTAAAGTTTGGTGGGAGCTCTGTTTCTAATAATGAAAATTTAAAAATTGTTGCCAATAAAATCATTGATTTCAAAAATAATAACAAACATATTGTTGTTATTTTATCAGCACAAGGACAAACAACAGATAAGCTAATTCATGAAGCTTATGAATTAACAGAGGAGGTTGATAAAAGAGAATTAGATGCACTTGTTAGCTGTGGAGAACAAATGTCAGCTGCAAAATTAAGTATTCTACTAAATAGCTTAGGATTTCCTTCTGTATCTTTAACAGGCTGGCAAGCAGGTATTTATACAAATAATACCAATCAAGATGCTTTAATTGAAACCATCAATACAGAAAGGATCACTTCAGAATTAGAAAACGGAAATATCGTTATTATAACTGGCTTCCAAGGAATCAACGAAAAATTAGACATAACAACCTTTGGGAGAGGAGGTTCTGATACAACAGCAGTTGCTGTCGCAGCAGCACTAAAAGCTAAAAATTGTTATATTTTTTCTGACGTAGATGGAATCTATTCTTCAGATCCCAATAAGGTTCAAGGAGCAAAAAAATTAACTAAAATTTCTTATGATGAGATGTTACAATTATCTAACGAAGGAGCCAAAGTATTGCATAATCGATGTATTGAAATTGGGGAAAAATATAATATACCAATTATTACGAAATCAACATTTAATGATAACTATGGAACCGTAATATCTAATCAAAAAATTGAAAAAAACGAAATCAAAAGTATTATTAAAAAAGATATATCTAGAATATCTATCATTGGCAATGGAATCATTAGAAATACAGATGCTATTATAAAAGCAATCAACTTTATTAAAGAAAATAAGTTAGAAATGTTAGAATTTGATGTCTCTGAAGGTAAAATTTCTATTACATTTAAAACATTTGTTAGTGATAAGTTATTAGAAAAATTGCATAATGAGATACTTATAAATAAATAATATCAAAATAGGATTACTGAAAGTAATTCTATTTTTTTCTTTAGTTCTAAAATAGACAACCCTTGAATATATATAATTTAGAATAAAAATTTGGAGGTACTTATATGACAATTGATGAAAGAAAAACAATAAACACAGCTGTTATTCAAAATTTAATATTAGAAAATAGAGGAAAACTTAGTATATCAGGAGTTTTAGATGTTTTGAGCTTTGATGACCAGGTTATTATGGTAGAAACAGAATTAGGATTATTAACGATAAAAGGAGAAAACCTTAGAATTACAAAATTAAGTATTGATACTTCTGAAGTAATTGTAGAAGGAAATATTTCTTACTTAGCATATAGTAATAAAGAAGTAGAAAAAAATAAGGGTAGTATAATCAGCAAGATATTTAAATAATATCTTTGTAGGAGGAAAACAATGATTAATACACAGATACATCTATTCTTAATATTTATAATAAATGGTTTGATAATTGGTTTATTATTCGATTTTTTCAGAATATTGAGAAAAGCAATTAAGACCTCTGACTTTATAACATATATTGAAGACGCTTTATTTTGGATTTTAACAGGCTTTCTAATATTATATTCTATATTTACTTATAATAATGGTGAAATTCGTTTATTTATGTTTTTTGCAATCATAATTGGCATTCTATTATACATAACCATGATTAGTAAATTAATTATTAAAACAAATTTAATAATCATTGATTTTTTTAAAAAAATTTTTTCTATAATATTGAGTATAATAAAAATTCCTTTTAATTTTCTAAATAAGCTTATCAGAAAAATATTTTTTAAACCTATATCTTTTATAATCATTAATATAAAAAATTATTTTACAAAAATAGCCAAAAACTTTGCTAGTATTTTAAGAAAATCAAAAATATCAAATAAATTTGTAAAAAATACTAAAAATTAGAAGGATTTAAATAAAATATGTAGAATAATATATATGTGAAACTTTTATAAATTGGAGATTACTTATGAAAAAAAATAGAAAACTTTTAAGAAATATATTAATAATAGCTATCGCTATATATGTTGTATTTGTATTTGTCAATCAACAACAAACATTAAATGAATATAGTAAAAACACGGAAGAATTGAATCAACAAATTGCTGAAGAAAAAGCTAATAATGAAGACTTAAACCAAAAGAAAGATGATGTTAATTCATTAGATTTTATTGAAGAAATGGCTAGAGAAAAATTAGACATGTACTACCCAAATGAGAGAGTATATATAGATCAAGGAATGTAATCTTTTTAGGATTATATTCCTTTTTTGGAAAATTCTGTTTATTTTTTTATTTTTTTATGATATAATAAAATTCGTATTAAGTTCGTTTTATTCCCCATAGTATTTAAAATTAATATAATTATATATAAAATTAGGAGGTCTTATGTTAGATTTAGAATCAATGAGTTTAGCAGATTTAAAAGCAATTGCTAAACAACACAATATTAAGAATATTTCAAAATTAAAAAAAGAAGAAATTATAGAGGTGCTAAAACAAGTTTTAGATACATCTTCTAATATTTATCAAGATGAAGCTAATTTAGATGATTCACATGAAGGTAATGAAATAAATGAAGAAAACAAAAAAGAACCCATTGAAAGACAATATGATGAAAATGGAGAACCTATTGTAGATTATAAGCTAACAAATGAAGGGGATGAAATTGTCGAGGGGATTCTAGATATTATGCCAGATGGATATGGTTTTCTAAGGGGTGAAAATTACTTATCCAGTGAAAAAGATGTTTATATTTCTATGGTGCAAATTAGAAGGTTTAGATTAGATACAGGAGATATTATTAAAGGTATCTCTAGATTCAGAGAAGGTGAAAAATTTCCATCCTTAATATTTGTTGGTGAAGTTAATGGTGAACATCCTGAAAAAGCAATTAAAAGAAAAAGATTTGATGAATTAATTCCTATCTACCCAAATGAAAGATTAAAACTAGAAACTGTTCAAAATGATTATGCAACAAGAATTATCGATTTAATGTGTCCTATTGGAAAAGGACAAAGGGGAATGATTGTAGCTCCACCAAAGGTAGGAAAAACAACACTTCTAAAAAAGGTTGCCAACAGTATTAGTCAAAATAATCCAGAAGTAGAATTAATTGTACTTCTAATAGATGAAAGACCAGAGGAAGTAACAGACATGAAACGTTCTATCAAAGGTCAAGTTATTCATTCAACATTTGATGAATTACCAGAACATCATGTAAAAGTTGCAGAAATGGTTTTAGCAAGAGCTAAAAGACTAATAGAGCAAGGAAAAGATGTTGTTATTTTATTAGATAGTATTACTAGATTAACAAGAGCTTATAACCTTGTAATTCCTTCTTCAGGAAGAACTTTATCAGGTGGTATGGATCCTGCTGCATTACATAAACCTAAAAAATTCTTTGGTGCAGCCAGAAATATTGAAAATGGTGGAAGTCTAACTATATTAGCTACTGCTTTAATTGATACTGGTAGTAGGATGGATGATGTTATATTTGAAGAATTTAAAGGTACTGGTAATATGGAAGTTCATCTTGATAGAAAATTATCTGAAAGAAGAATATTTCCAGCAATTGATATTAATAAATCAGGTACAAGAAGAGATGATTTATTATTAACACCTACTGAGAGAGAAACTGTTTTTGCTTTAAGAAAAGCAATGAATACCATGCCTGTTGCTGAAGTTACTGAACAAGTGATTAGTGAAATGACAAAAACAAAAAATAATGAAGAATTTATAGAAAAAATGGATTCCTATTTACAAAGATTTAAATAAAACTATAAAAAGAAGAAGTAAATGATATTTCAAAGTTTACTTCTACTTTTTTTGAAAATTAAAGAAAAGGGGAAGAGAGGTAATTATAAAATAAAGTTCGAAAAGTAAATTTATTAAATCTATTAATTTTTATCAAAATATTTAATGATTAATATAAGATATATTTAAAAGAATAGTTAAAAATAATTACAAGCTTATTGACAAAGAATGGATGTAGCAAAAAATATTAAACATTTATAATATACAATAAAGTATAACAATCATAATTAAAAAAACTAGAAATTAATTAAAATAATTTTTATTTGAAAGAGGAGAAGAGAATATGTATAACAGATAGCATTATTTGTCTATATAAAACATTGCACAAAATCAAAGTTTTGTGCAAATAGAGATAGGAGCATAATATAGAACAGCCATAAACCTCTACTTCTACTAATTCAAGGCTTTTAGCTGTTCTATACATATTAATATTCATTTATATATCTTTATTTTCTTATTATATCTATATTATATTCATTATTATTATAAGTTGTTTGTATTACTGTTATATTAATATTCTTATAACTCATTAAAATCAATTTTAAGACATTTTTTAATTTTGCTTATAAATTTTATTATTATACTTATCTTACTTATTATAATTTTAAATTTATATTTATAATTTTTTCTTATTATATATTTTTATTTTTATATATTAAATTGTATGAAAATTTTTCAAAAAACTCCAAAGTGCCTATTTCTCTATATTTGCCTTATTTTATGGACAACAAACTATATGCCTAAAAAATAAAAACGGCTTAAAAACGATTCTCGTGCGTCGCTTTTTTGGTACTTTTTTGTATATCTATATATGACAATAGTTTCTTCAAAAAAATCTACTTTTTAATGGTAATTTTCTAAAATCAATATTTAACCTTAAATTCTAAACAAGTAATTTATCGACCTAAAAATAAAAATGGCTTAAAATTGATTTTAGAAGGTCATTATTTTGTATGATTTTGGTTTGTAATACAGTTGTTGCAATAATTATAGAATTTATAAGATCATAGTACAAAATACAAATATTATATTAATTAGAATATATAAATCTGCAAACAAAATTCATTAAAATCAAAATTTATATAATAAATGATTAATTTTACAATTCAATAATCAAAATTGCTTAAAAACGATTTTGAGCTTAATCAATTAATAATTTTATTAAAATATTATATAAATTCTATAAAAAAATTGCTAAATAACAAATGTTCGTTTTTTGGTATTACAATGTTTATATTACAAAATTATATTTTTTTAAATTCTAAATATTTATAAATTATAATTTTAAAATTTTTATAAATTTCTATAAATTATTTTCAAATCTTAAAATTTATTTTTTATATTAAAAAAAATTTTTTATTTATAAAATTTATTATTATTTCAACAGAACATTGCACAAAATTTTATTTAATATGTTTTCATAATTTTTATATACTAAAAAATATGCTATCCCCCCTACTCTATTGTTTTGATCAAATAAAAAAGATTAGTTATATTTCAAACTAATCTATAAATTGTAATTTACACTACTACTTATTTTCTTCTATTTCTTTTTTACTATTTCTATAAAGTATACTAGAAACTATTGCAAATAACATTGGTATAACTACATATCCAACACTATTTAATCTTTTAGTTATTACCATAAATGCTCCAATAAAACCTAATATTGCAAAGACAATATATAGTATTAGAAATATCTTCATTTTAATTTGTTCTTTTTTTATATTCATAACTATTGGCCTCCTTACAAATTACTATTTTGCTTTATATTATATTCTAAACATTTTTCTTCTAATAATTTGAAATTACAACATTTTAATACTTTATTATATTACTAACGACCATTATTACCATATCTATAATTTCTATTTATTTTTTTCTCATTGCCCATAGATTCTTCTGAAATTTCTGAATTTCTAGTTTTAAAATTTCTTAAAGAGCTAACAAAAGATTTTTTATTTCTATATGATATCATAGCTTTACCATAGCTTGTTAATACGCTATTATCAAATCCGATATTCCGTTAAAGCAATATGTTCCTGTGCTATTTGTAATAAATCTGTTCTAGATATTTTATCATCACAAAATCCCATATCATGTATAATGGGCACTTTTAAGAATCTAAAACCGTTTGAATTACTAGCACATTTAAAATTAATATTCATTTTTTTTAAATAAAACATTTGGTATTTCTTATATTCTTCCAAATCTTGAATATTTTTATTTTGTAATTCAGTTTCAATTCTTCTTCTCATAATTTTTATACATTCTGCATAAAGCTCATTTAATAAATTCTGATTGTTTCTTTTCTTGTTTAATGAAAACGATGTATCTAAGTTATATTGGTTAAAAATAGTAAATATTTTCTCTAAAACACCTATTCCATATGAAGTTCCTCCATCTTTTTCTTCGGTTGTTTCTGTCATTGGAAACATATTTTCTAATAGCTTTATTTCATAATCTTTTCCTTTATCTTTTATTTCTGCAAACTTACTTTCTGGCATACCTAATGCGCAAGCAACCATACTACCTAGAGGTGCTAAAGCTTCATATCCTGAACTAGATAACTGCATAGCATCCTTCTTTTTATAGAACTGATTTCCTAAAACTAGTCTTTCGAATATAGTATTTGTCCATTCATAAAATCGCCCTGATAATGAATTTTGAAGCATTTCTCTTGATTTAACTTCTTCTCTTTCATTCTCATCTGTATTATGCCCTAGTTCATGGAAAAGTGCTTTTTCAACAGGCCAGTTTAATTCTCCGATTTTTATTTAAGAAAATTCTTGAATTTAATCTTATCTTATCCATTGCTGTATCAGCCATATGCGTTAGACTTCCTAAATCCTCAAATACGATTTTATTTATCTTTAAATCTAGCTGATTTACTCTTTCTTGAAATTCATCTATATCCCAATGATATATTTTTTGACTTCTTAGAAAAAAAGGGATGACTAAATGTTTTAATTTACTATTCCATTCTGGTTTTTTATCTATCAATTTTTGAACTCTATCTATTATCATATCTTCAGTTATTTCTTTAGATGCTGTTTTAAATTCTGATTCTAAAATAGAGCTTATTTTAGCTTCTCCTACATATTTTTGGGATTTAAATCTTTCGACCATTTCTTCAGTACATCCAGTAAACAATTTTATATTTTTTATCAATTGTTCTCTTTGAGTTACAAGAGTGTCTGTATTGTCATATTCTTTAGGTTTTATCATATCTATACAAGCTATTATTTTAGATGCTTTCTCTTGATATTCTTCAGTTCTATATGGACCTTCAACATTAGGATTATTAAATACTTCTGGAGTAAAAATCTCATTATGAAATAGTCTTACACCTTCCAATAGTCCTTTCTGATCATCTACTCCTGTAACAATCATTTTATTTAAAGCATTGTCATAATCATCATATACGTTTTTCCAATCTTCACTTTTCATAAGTTCATGTACCTTATCTTGTATATCTCCATAACAACATTCGGCTAATTCGTACAATTTAAATAATCTATCTGATATTGGAGCTGAGATTGACTTTGCAATTCTACCTGCGTTTATAAAATCCTGGATATGTTTTTTATAATCATTTTCATTTTCCTGGTTTAATGCCTGTTCAAACTTCATAAATACTGGTAAAATGACTTCATCAGATTTTCCATCTAAAAATAATTGTTTATTAATAGTAAGTACATGTGCTTTATTTTCAAATGCCACAATTATCTTATTAGAAGAAGAAAATTCAACATTTTCAATGCTAGAACACAAAATATCAATTTGTGTTTTTATTTGTTCTATACTAAAATCTTCTACCTTTGATTTTCCTAAAAAGAACATTTTTATTAAAGGCTTTATTCTTTGGTCTATTTCTTTTTGATTTAATATCTCATTAATTTCATCTGTTAACTTAATATGACTCATTTTTAAACATGATATATTTTTAATTTTGTTAAATATATCATCCTTTCTTTAAATTTTATCTTCAAGCATGTATTTCGTTTTCAAATTAATATTAATATATCATAAGTACATTTCTTTTTCAATAAAATTCAATCCGTAATATGTATAAAAATAGAGGTCCAAACCTTTTTAAGTTTGGACCTCTATTTACTCAGTTATATCATCATCATTTTCTACTGTAGTATTATTAGATGTAGACATATTTGTATTTGGTTCTGTAGTCGTCATATTACCTGAAGTATTTGTACTTCCAGTATTATTTGTGGTATTACTTGTTGTTGAATTTGTTGTACTTGTATTTGATGAAGTTGTATTATTTCTATTGGTATTTGTCGTATTTGTTCTGTTATTATCTGTTGTTGTATTTGCATTTGTTGTCATGTTTGTCGAAGTATTGGTTTCTGGAATTTCATTTTCTAAGTTTGGATCCAATGTTAAGTCATCATTAAATACATTTTGATTTGTTTCTTCTTGTCTATTCGTATTTGTTGAGGTTACTCTATTTCCAGAATGTTTCGTACAATTTTCTGGTTTCGTTCCCCATAAGAAATATTCTTCATATGTATTTGTACAACCACTATTTGCAATACCTCCAGAATCTGCACAAATTGTTTCTGTTTGTATCCAACTAGGTTTTTCAAATGTTGCGTTATCTAATCCAGAATGAATACTTCTCATAACATTTGCCCAAATAATTCCTGCTGGATTTTGTCTATTGAAATAAATTGTTTCATTTTGATCATATCCAAACCAGGTTGCTGCTGTATAATATGGTGTAAAACCACATAACCATCTATCATAATTTTCGTCTGTCGTTCCTGTTTTAGCTGCTACATCAATACCAGAAATAGAGCAATAGGTTGCTGTTCCGTTATTTCCTGTAACTGGTTGTGTCAATATCTCTTTTAATATATATGCTACTTGTTCTGAAAAAACTCTATGAGATTCAGGATTTGCCTCTATAACAGTTTTTCCAGATTGATTCGTTATTTCAGAATAAAATGTAGGTTCTATATATACACCATCATTAGCAATTGTTGCATAGGCTGCAGCCATCTCCAATGGTGTAATTCCCTTATCTAATCCACCTAAGGCTAAGGACAAACTTTCATCTTTGTCAGTTAGGGATGTAACGCCCATATCTTTTAGATATGAAATAGATGTCTTTATACCTATTTCTTCCATCATTTCTACAAAAGGAATGTTTTGAGAAGATTCTACAGCTCTTCTAACAGTTACTTCTCCTAAATATCCATCATAATTTTTAGGGCTATAATTTCCTTCAAATGTTTTTTCAACATCTGCATATATTGTTGCCGCTGTGAATTTTTTCTTGTCAATTCCAGGTGCTAAAACAGCTAATGGTTTTATAGAAGAACCTGTTTGTCTTGTACTTTGGGTGGCTCTATTTAATCCTCTTGCTGTATCTTTTTCTCCTAATCCACCAACACAGGCAATTACTTGACCTGTTTGATGATTAATAATAACCATTGCCGCTTGTGCAGGATCTCCACCTTCTCTAGAAGCAATATTATATTGACGTTTATCAAACTCTTCTTCTGTTCTATCTTGAATATTTGAATTTTGAGTACTTTTTATTGTTAGGCCTGATAAATATATATAGTTTGTTGCAAAATCCTCTGAAATGTTTTTCTTATCTGCTATATCCTCCATAATTTCTGTTATTAAAGCATCTGTATGGTATGAATATATTCCATCACCTGATTCAACATTGCCTTTATCAAAACTTAATCCATTTTCTACTTCTGCCACAGCAATATCATGTTCTTCTTCTGTAATATACTCTAATTCTAACATTTTATCTAATACAGTTATCGTTCTATTTTGAATTTTTTCTGTATTATCTGTTTCCTCATCAAATGGGTTATATGAATTTGGAGAATTGTTAATTCCTGCTAAAAATGCACATTCTGCTAAAGATAATTCTTGAACATTTTTATTAAAATAATATTTGCTACCTGCTCCTACCCCATAGATATTAGGACCAACATATATAACGTTTAAATACATATCTAATATTTCTTCTTTTGAAAAATAGCATTCTAGTAAATATGCCTTCCACCATTCTTTTACTTTTCTAGAAATAGCTCCACTATTATCTCCTGTTAAGTTTTTTACTAATTGTTGTGTAATTGTACTTCCTCCAAATGAAGAGTTTCCTATATGTATCACATAATTAATGATTGCTGAGCCTGTTCTTTTTATATCTACACCATGATGTTTATAATATCTTTCATCCTCAATAGATACATACGCATTTTTTAAATTTTCAGGCATATCCTCATTTTCAACTTTAATTTTCTTTCTTTCACTGCCAAGTTCTGCAATCACATTACCATCAGAATCTACGACAACAGAATTTTCATTGGCAAACATATCTGTTGTTATCTGTTTCCAATTATAAGCAGAAACACCCAACATAATTGCTAAAATCAATATAATCACAATGATGATTGCAATAATGATTTTTTTGATTTTTTTTCTTTTTATTTTTTGTTTATAATCTAAATCTTTTTCATGTTTATGACTATTTCTTTTTCTGCTATGCTTTTTTATGTTTTTCTTTTTATTCTCTTCCTCTATGAATTTCTCTCGTTCTTCTTTTTCTTTTTGCATTTTTCTCATAGCTTTAGGAAGTTCTTCTTGTTTCTTTTTATGGTTAAACATATATTCACTATCCTTTATTATAAATTTCAACAATAGTATATCACAATCTAGAAAAAAATCAAAATAAAAACTTTGCACAAAACTTTTTTAATTTCTATTCCTTTTTTAAATGTATTGGGATATAATAACATATATACCAAAGGAGTGTGAAAATTATATGTTCAAAAGAGAAGAAAATCCTGACTATATTAATTCTTTTTTAGATTATAGTGCCACAATTTTAAATAAATCTCCAAATAGTATCAAAGAATATAATTATGATCTAGTCATGTTTTTTCGATTTATAAAAATTCATTTTCATATGACTGATGAAACTGATTTTTCAAAGATTGAAATTAAAGATATTCCCATTAGTGTTGTAAAAAAAATTACTTTAGAAGATATTCATGCATTCATTAGTTATATGGCAATAGAACTTAGAAGCAAAGCTGCTACAAGAGCCAGAAAAGTATCTACAATTAGAATCTTTTTTAAATATCTTTCACAAAAAGCTAAATTGATAGAAGTTAATCCTGCACAAAATTTAGAAACACCAAAAGCAGATAAACGACTTCCTAAATATTTAAATTTAGAAGAAAGTAAGCGATTATTAAGTGTGACAGAAAATGAAGATAATCGTAATTATCAAAGAGATTATGCGATTATTACCTTATTTCTAAATTGTGGTCTTCGTTTATCTGAATTAGTAAGCATTGATATCAAAGATATAGATTTTAGTGAGGCAAAATTAAATGTTATTGGTAAAGGAAATAAGGAACGAACAATTTATTTAAATCAGGCTTGTTTAAAAGCCATTAGTGAATATTTGCAAGTGCGCCCTAAAGAAGGTGTTAAAGTAGATAAATTAAACTCTCATAAAGCCTTATTCTTAAGCGAACGCCGTGAAAGAATTAGCAAAAGAACTGTACAATATATTGTCAATAAAGAATTACAAGCTGCTGGACTTGATACCAATAAATATTCTGTACATAAATTAAGACATACAGCTGCTACATTAATGTATCAATATGGAAATGTAGATATTAGAGCCTTACAGGTACTTTTAGGACATGAAAGTATTTCTACCACAGAAATTTATACACATGTTGAAAATACACAAGTCCGAGATGCCGTTAATCATAATCCTTTAGCCAATTTATAGAAAATATTTCATAAAACATGAAAAGCTTAATGTATATTAAAAATTATACATTAAGCTTTCATTTTACATCCCTCTTATTTTTTTAATAGCTTCTGGTAGCATTTCAATTGTATCAGATGCCTTCATGCTAATATCTGTATATTTTTCTTGTGCAAATTCTCCTGCCATGCCTGCCAAATAACTACCTGCTGCAATTATCTTTACACATGGTTTGTGATAGCCTAACATTCCAACTAAAACTCCTGACAATACATCTCCACTTCCAGCTGTTGCCATTCCAGGACAACCTCTTTTTACCAAATATGTAACCTTACCATCTGTAACAATGGTTGTACTCCCTTTTAATAATAAAATAACTTGATGCTCATTGGCAAAATTTTTAGCAATTTCAATTGGCTTTTCTTTTATTGCTTCAATTGGGATTTTTGATAATCTTTCAAATTCTTTTAAATGTGGGGTTACTATTACTTTACATTTTGTTTTATGTAAGATATCTAAATTCATTTGAGATAAGGTATTTAAACCATCTGCATCAATCACGCAAGGTATTTCTTTTGTTTGCAATATGTATTCTAAAATCTTTACATTATCTTTGCCTTTTCCCCATCCCATTCCAATTGCTACCGCTTTTAATTTATCTAAGGCTGCATCTATTTCATCTTTGTTAAATTTCATTTTTTGTTCTTCATCATCTTCTATCGGAAAAATAGTTTGTTCTAATAAATATGGAGCAATACTGGCTTCTATACCTTTAGGAATAATCACTCTTACTACACCACAACCAGCTCTTAATGCTGTAGAGCTCATATTAGCAAGTTTTATAGCACCCGTATATTCCATACATCCTCCTAGGATACCTACATAACCATATGTTCCTTTATGACTATCTTTTTCTCTTTCCTTAAAAATCTCTTTTAAATCTATATTCGTTAATTCCAAACAATTTATATCCATAATTTCCTTCTTTTCTATATTAAAATTTAAATAAAATAAAGATAATTTCTATAAAAATGGCAACTTGCGCCATCCCTGCCAATGTTCCTGTTATGAATCTTCTAACATTTGTTGATTTTCTAATTTTTTTATACTGAATATACCAATCTAAAAACATAATAAAAAGAAATATACAAGATATATAGATGGGAATTCGGAACTGAAAAATATATATTAAAATTCCTAATAACTGTCCAACTAATATCCCTGTACATCTACTACAAATTGGAAATTGCCACCCTTTTATTTTAAAACTTCTATCCTCTCTTTGATGGCAACCACATCTATTTCCTAATCTCATAAAAAATGCCCATGTTTTTATCTTTGTACTCTTTTTCATTAAAATCTTCTTCCACAATCATTACAAATATTAGTGGTTTTGGTTTCTGTTGTTGTATCACCTGTATTACATAAGCCACATAAAATTCCTGGCCATCCAAATAATAGATAACCACAACAAGCATCTCCACCATCAAAGCCTTTTGTTTTCGTTTTTGTATCAATAATACTAGATATATTTGTACTTCCACAATTTGGACATTTCATAAAATTCCTCCATTTTGTTATAGATTTTATTACTTTATATCTATATATCATAAAAGAAAAATTTTATCAATTAATATTTTATTAAAGTTTATTCTATTTACCATTACTTACTGGTCCGCGCATATCTATATACCATTCCATACAATCACTTAGCAAAGCCATATATGGATTGTTAGATGAACCTGATTGAATTTTTTGAATTTCTTCAATATTTACTAAACTTTCCTCTATTTTTTCTATATCTTGCACAGATTTTGTTTTTATAATAAACTCTGCTGGAAATATATTGTTTTCTCCCTCATATTCATCTAAAAGATATGCATTTTCTTTAAATTTTTCTTTCATTTCTTCTAATTTTTCTTCTGGAGAAATATATGTGATTTCAGCATCTTTAGATTGATTTTCTATTTGATTTCTAATATTTTCTATTTCTTCTTCTGATATATTTTCCTTCATAAAAATTTTCATAGTTGTTTGATCATGATAATAACTAATAAATGCAATAATATGAAGAATAACAAGTAATATAATTAATACACTAAAAATTGCTATCATGATTTTTTTCCTTTTTAATTTTTTATTTACTCTTTTTAAATAATCAATTTCAATTTTATCATTATCATCTACTTGTTTATCTTTTTTGATTTCTTCATAAGCCTTTTTACATTCTTCACATTTTATTAAATGTTTTTCCACCAATTCTTTAGACGCTGGATTTAATGTTCCATCACAATATCCAAAAATCAAATCTTGTACAATTTCACATTCCTTTTTCATTTTCTCTATCTCCTTTCATTTTTTGCTTTCCACGAAAAAAAGTAACTCTAGCCCAATTAGCGGTTTTACCCATAATCTCCCCTATTTCTTCATATTCCAAATTTCCTAATATTCGTAAATACATGACACTTCTAGTTTCTTCATTCAATTTTTGTATGTCTTTTAATAATTCCAATTTTTCTTCTTTTTGGCTAACCACTTCTTCGATAGATTCCTCTGTAAATAGTGTATTTTCTAACATATTCATTGGAATTTCTTTTCTCTTTCTCTCTTTTTTATATCGATTAAACCAAATATATTTTGCAATTTGACATAGCCAAGTAGATAACTTGCATTTATATTCAAATTTATTAATATTCTCAATAGCAACTAAAAATGTTTCTTGTACGATTTCTTCAGCTACATCTTCTTTTCCTGTTAAGCAGAATATATATTTATATACAATTTTTGAATATTTCTGATATATTTCTTCCATATTCTGCATAACCATTCCTCCTTTCACTTTATTAGTGTAAAAAGATATCTTTTTGTTACAATTATTTTAAAAAAATTATACAAAAAAGACAATACAAAAGATGTATTGCCTATCTTTTTTTATATTTTTATGTAATGATATTCACATGCACGAATCAATCGATTCATAATAGCAAGTCCTATCCCCTGATTCTTAACGCCTTCAATGATGACAATATCAGGATGAAAACTGTCTACTTTTCTTAAATCCTTAAATATATTTTGTGCAATTTCATTTAAGTTTTCTTTCGCACCATATATAATTTTATGATTTACCTCATAATATTTTGCATTTTCAATACAAGAAATAACAAGGGGATTGGTATATTCCTTTGAGATTTCTTGTATTTTTTTTACCATTTTTTCATTATCCTCACTATATATTAGTAGACATTGGCTTTTTGGTGCATAGTGTCTATATTTCATCCCTGGTGATAATACTTTTTCGTCAGGTTCAATATTTTTTAAAATATGCTCATCTATTTTTACAACTCCTATTACCTTTTGTATATCTTCTGGTGAAATCTTTCCAGGTCTTAAGATAGTTGGAACTCCATCAACCACTCTTACTACAGTTGATTCTAGTCCTACTTCGCATTCTCCCCCATCTACAATATAGTCTACTTTACCAGAAAGCTCTTCGAAAATATCCGAAACATTTGTTCCACTTGGTCTTCCTGAAATATTAGCACTAGGTGCAGCTATGGGAACCTCTGCATAAGAAATAAGGGCTCTTGCAATTTCTCCACTAGGCATACGAACACCAACTGTATCTAACCCAGCAGTAACTATATCAGGAACAATTTTTGTTCTATTTAAGATAATGGTAAATGGTCCTGGCCAAAACGTTTTCATTAATGTATATTCTATATCTGATATATCCTTGGCAATTTTAGATACCATATCAAAATTAGAAACATGTAAAATTAAAGGATTATCTTGCTTTCTTCCCTTTGCTATATATATTTTTTTGACAGCATCTTCATCCAATCCATTAGCACCTAATCCATATACCGTTTCTGTTGGAAATAACACAAGTCCTCCCTGTTTTATAATTTCTCCTGCTACTTTTAATTTAGAATAATCTGTTGTATTTTTTAAATATATATATTTTTCCAATATTTTACCTTCTTTCTTCGATGTATATTATACTGTATTTTCATCTTTTTATCAAGCTTTATGTAAATATTAACAACATCATAAAAACTGCTCAATCTAAAAGATTGAACAGTTTTCTTTTTATCTTCCGCCCATTCCGGCCTCCGGCCACCTCCGCCGTCCGCCGCCTCCTGAGAAGCCTCCGCCTCCTCCAGAGCCACTAGATGCATTATGTGCTGCAATTTCTGCAACAGATGTTGAATAAGCTTTAGATACACCTTGACCTAACATAGATATTGTTGATGTACCAATGGTATGCGTAGAATAGTAAATAGGATTTGTTGAGAAATAGATAATTGGATAATTCTTTTTCATTTCGTCATCCCACGAATCTTCTAAAAATACCGTTGGATATTTGGCCTTCATTTGATCAATGACTTTATTGGCTATTCCAAAGGCAGTCGCATAAACCAAATACTTTTCCCAAACAGCTAATTGTGGTACTTCTTTTTCATTTAACAAAGAATAATCATCCAAAAATCTTTTTAGTGCCTCCCATTGTATCTTTTCATCATACCCTTTTTGTGTAATAACAGCTATCTTATCTTCTATTTTTGCTTTTAAATGTAAAGAATATAGGATAACAAGCATTAACGGTAATATACCAATGACAAATGTTGTTAAACTTTCTCTCCAACCAACTACTAAAGAAATGTCAATAGGCATTTGAAAACTTGGAATATGTAAAATTCCTGTAAAAGTTAGTAAGAAAACATAGATGCATAAAATGCCATTGAAAAACATATTTGCAGACTTGGATTGTCTATATGTTTTTTCTTCTTTTTTATCTATAAATTGCATATGATACAATTCATTTCTAGTTTCATTTACCATTTTATTGATATATATACTATAATTTGAATAATGTTTCTTAGCATAATCATTTAGTTCGCTAATTTCTAATCTGTCTTTTCCTTTACTTGCTTCAGATAATAACTTATATACTTGATATTCTTCCTTCTTTAATGATGCTCCATCTCCTATTAAAGAAATATAAATATTTTTTCCTTCTATTTCTAATGTAATAATTTTTTTCAAGCATAGATTTAATATAGTAGATGCTACCATTTCTGATTGCACAGCTGATGTTTCCAATTTTTCTTTTTCAAAATGATAAAGATAAACTGCTTCGTTTGGTGTAGAATCTCCCTCTCTTGGAATATCTCTATAGTATTTTAGCTCTTTTTTGATGATTCCATCATTTTCTTTTTTCTGAATTCTTCTGTATTTTATAATTTTTATTATATAGATAATCAATATAATTGCATAAATACTTCCTAAGATACTTTTTACTATGATAGATTGTGTATTTGTTTCATTTGACCATTTTGTTTCTTCCTGTATAATTTTATCTATATTATGATATTGTCTTTCTTTATTTTCAGATACAGTAAACATATCTTCAGTTGTTACAACTCTTACTTCCAACATAGCACCAGGATGTAAATTGTTAATTTCAAATCCTACAGAATGATTAGATGTTCTTTCGATATTTCCATTAACTTGCCCATGTCCCCATACCTTCAAATTTTCGATATTTTCAACATCTTGTGGTAATGTAATTGTACCTGTTAAAGATTTTACAGGAATGGCATTTTTTCCTTCTTCAATGAATTTCCAATAAAATTCTTGACAATCATAATAGCTTGTTATAACATCTTCAATCTTATAGGAAACTTGATATTTTCTATTTCCTGAAGATGTACTCATTCCAGTTCCCCAAGCAATTTCAAATACATTTCCTCCTATGTCTAATGCATAGAACAAATTATTTCCAACATGATATTGTTCTTGGTAAATTTGTGTTAGCTCCCTATTATTTTCTAAATCTTTCACCCTTACATCTGTAATATCCCCATACAGGTAGTTAGAAAGTGTAAAATTTTTAAATAGGGTTCCTGTATCTTTTACATATACATCCCATGTTTCTACAACATTTATACTTCCATCTTCATTTAAAGATACATCATAATTTAAATGATTTAAATATTGTATTTTTCCTTCATCACTATCTTGCATAATTGCCATAGTTAGAAATATAGAAATGACTATTGATATAATAATCATAATAATTAATTTCTTCAAAAATTTTTTCATCTTTACCCACCTTTGACTTCTATCATATCATAAAGTAAAAAAAATATATATATTTTTTACATTTTTTTAAAAATACTAGACATCTTTTTAATATTTGTGATATCATATTAAGGAACTAAAGAGAATTGTTTTTTCTTAAATGGAGGTATGAAATATGATTAAAAATTTAAAAATATTGTCTATTATATTAATATTTATAACATTAATATCTTTTGTATCAAATGTATTTGCAGTTGATATGGATATAAATGAAACAAATACTCAAAGCACTTCAAATAGTACATCAAATACGAATGCAAATACAAATACAAATTCAAGTACTTCAAACACAACTAATACTTCTAGCACGAATACTGCAGGTAGTCAAACAAATACTTCTTCAACTAGTAGCAGTTCTACATCTAATACAACTACTGTGATGGGAAGTTTACCTGAAAGTGAATTAGGACTATCTAATATTTTATGCATTATTTTGATTGCAATTGGTGTTTTACTTATAT
This sequence comes from uncultured Clostridia bacterium, assembly GCA_944388795.1. Classification (GTDB taxonomy): domain Bacteria; phylum Bacillota; class Clostridia; order TANB77; family CAG-508; genus CAG-269. The sequence continues at coordinate 11,192 of CALXKD010000022.1, read as the reverse complement.
TATTAGCCATTGCCATATTAATTAGACTTGGTAAATAATCAATGATTAAATTTTAAGATTTTAACTTTAAAGTTGAAATCTTTTTTTATGAATTTTTATAATATTATTACTTTTGCAATTTTTACATGTATAATTTATTTTCGTTTTTTTAATAATAGTAATGAGAATATATTGTCTTAATATTATTTTCATTATATTTTTTTAAGGAGGATATAGATTATGCAGAAAAAATTGTTTATTACATTTGCAATTATTGTATCTATTATATTTTCTTTTTCTGTATGCTTTGCTGCAGATATGTTAACAGATGCAACAAATGCTGTAAGAGATACTATGAATAATGCAGAAAATGCTGTTGAAGGTGCAATGAATACTGCTGGAGATGCTATCCAAGACTCTACTGAAAAAACAGAAAATACAATGGAGAATGTTGGTAATGCAATAGAAGGAACTGGTAATACCATAGGAAGAAATATGAATAATGCAACCTCTAAAAATACAGATACAAATAACGATACTTACACAGCTACAAGGACTTCAACTGATGGAACTGCAACCTTTATGGGAATGAATGCAACTGCTTGGACTTGGTTAATTTTAGGTATTGCTGCTATTGCTATTATTGCTGTAGTTTGGTATTATTCAAATCAATTAACTTCTGAAAATAATCATTCAAGAAGAGATTAATTTTTTAGTTAACAGATAGAAATTAAGAATATTTCTATCTGTTCTATTTTATTATTTAGTAATCTATGTTATAATATTCAAAAAATGAAGAGGTAATTATATGAATACAAAATTAATTGCAAAAAATCCAACAGCTTATCATAATTATTTTATTGAAGACAAAATAGAAACTGGTATTGTCTTATTTGGAACAGAAATTAAATCTATTCGAGCTGGTAAAGTCAATTTAAAAGATAGTTATGCTAGTATTAAAAATGGTGAAGTCTACATATCTGGTATGCATATTAGCCCATATGAACATGGAAATATTTTTAATAAAAATCCTTTAAGAGATAGAAAGCTTTTGTTAAATAAAAGAGAAATTAATCGATTAATTGGACTTACCAAACAAAAAGGTTATACCTTAATTCCTATCAGTATTTATTTTAAAGGAAATTTTGTAAAAGTAGAATTAGGAATTGGAAAAGGAAAAAAATTATATGATAAACGTCAAGATATTGCAAAAAAAGATGCCCAGAAACAGATTGCTATCAACTTAAAAAATAAACAATATTAGAAAAAGAACAAGACTCATAGTTCTTGTTCTTTTTTGGATTTTATTTCTTTTCTTTTTTTACCAGATTCTCTTATAGAGTTTATTCGTGTTTGGTTTACAATCTCTCTATATCTTTCCGTTGATAAAACACCATTTTTAATAGCTAATTGATGCATTTTTCCTATCAAGGTTGGAGAAGCTTTTATATGAAATTCCTCACTAATTTCTTTTGCAATTTGTTCTTTTGATTTGAATTCAAGAAGTTTTTTTAAAGATTGTTCATACAAAATGTTATCTGCTTCATGTGCCTTTTCTTGCCTTTCATTTTCCCTTTTTTCAAATACCATATCATCTTCTGCTGTAATTATTCCTTCTGTTCTTCCTTCACTTATATATTTATTTATCATTGCGATACTAGTGAAAAAGCCACTATATTTGCAAATTGCTTTTGGATCCATTGAATTAGGAATTTTATATAATTGAATAACTTCTTCTTTTTTTAAACGTGACATAGTCTTTCCCTCTATTTATATTTTACCAGCTGAACCAAATACATCTCTCATTTTATGAGCTACTGTTTCTTTAATTAATTCTCTTGCTGGTGTTAAATATTTTCTAGGATCAAATGCACTTGGATCCTCTACAAATACTTTTCTAATTCCCGCTGTCATAGCTAATCTTAAATCTGTATCAACATTAATTTTAGAAACACCAGATACACTTGCTTCATGTAACATTTCATCTGGTACACCTTTTGCTCCAGGTATATTTCCTCCATATTGATTACACATTTCAACTAACTCTGGTACAACTGTTGAAGCACCATGTAATACAATTGGTGTATTTGGGATTCTTTCTTTAATTTCTTTTAAGATATCAAATCTTAATTTTGCTTCTCCTTTAAATTTATATGCTCCATGGCTTGTTCCTATGGCAATTGCTAAAGAATCACAACCTGTTCTTTTTACAAATTCCTCTGCTTGCGCTGGGTCTGTATACATAGCATCAGATGCTGCTACATTTACATCATCCTCTATACCTGCTAATTTTCCAAGTTCAGCTTCAACCACAACACCTTTAGAATGTGCATAATCTACTACTTGTTTTGTTAAAGCTATATTTTCTTCAAAATCATATTTTGAACCATCTATCATAACAGATGTAAATCCGTTATCAATACACATTTTTGCTGTTTCAAAATCTGGTCCATGGTCTAAGTGAATGGCGATTGGAACTTCTGGATATTCTTCTACTGCTGCTTGTACCATTTTCATTAAATATCCTATTCTTGCATATTTTATGGCACTTGCTGATGCTTGTAATATAACTGGTGATTGTGTTTCATGTGCTGCATCTGTAATGGCTTGTACAATTTCCATGTTATTTACATTAAATGCACCTACTGCAAATCCTTCTTTCATTGATTTTTCAAACATTTCCTTTGTCGTAACTAACATATCTTTTCCTCCTTTTTGGGGTTCTCCCCTATTGATTTTGCTAACGTTATTTTATTTCTAATTTAGAGATATGTCAAGAAAAAATGAGAAGAAAAATTATTCCTTCCCATAAATATAACTTGAACACATAGATTCATCTGCTTGTTTTGTATTACAATTTTTCGTTGGTTCTACTTGGATTGCTTGTAACTTACATAAATTTTGATTTTTTTCATTATACTTACAAGTACCAACCGTACAATGTATCTTTTGATTTCCTTCCATTCTATTACCTCCAAAAATTTGTATATGAACTTTATTTTTGTTCATACTATTAGTATGTAAATTTTTTTTATTTGTATGCAAATTTTGAAGTTTTTGATATTTTTATTTATTGGATTCATGCCACCCTTCTAATTCTTCTCCCTCCAAATCAAATATATTTTCTCCCCCAACAATTTCACCTGTAGTCGTATCAACATAATATTTTCTTGGTCTTTCATCTGGTCTGTTTTTATAAGAAATTTCAACCACATAAACTTTTCGTATTTCTTGAGAATCTCTATAAATATTATATTGTAATGTTGTACCATCTTCTAATGTGATTGTTTTATCGCCATCTTCCATCCCGTTTTCTTTTAAATAAACTTCTCCATTCATATACTCAATTGACAAATTTGTTGTTATTTTATCTATTTTATACTTTTCAGTATTTACTTCTTTGTCAACCTTTTTAGCCATTTTAATAGCATCTTTTTCAGTTATAACAATCGGGTTGTTTTCAAATGCTACATCCTGTATATTAACTAGATACACATAATTAATCGTAGGAATAATAGATATACTGATACTTTGATATTTATTTATAATACCATCATATTTTTTTGCAAAAGTTGCATACCAAAAACCAGATTTTTTCTCATCATCTCCTGTTCCATTAGTAAGCTCTACAAGCTCATATTCATCCCCAAAACCATATTCTTTTTTCTTCTCTTTTACAGCATATATTACATTTTCTTTTGTAGTTGCATACTCTTCCATTAACTGATGCCCTGTAAATCTTGTATCAATATTTCCAATATTAAAACTTGTAAAATTTCCAGTTAAAGCGTCTACACTTACATATATTTCTCCATTTGAAACTGTTATAGCATATTCTAAAGAATATATATTAGGTGCAGCTTTATATAGAGATATATTGGTTATGTCTTTTTCTGAAAATTCAATTCCAAATCTTTTTATTCCCTCTACTGCTATTTTCTTTGCCTCTTCCTCTGATATAATATTTTTTAAATCTTCTTCATTAATTTCTATGTTTTCTATATAGTTCTCTATTTCTTCTGGTGCTTTAAAGATTTTTTCATATACAATACTTCCTGCATAGACAACTCCAGCAGTTATTCCTATTGAAATGATAAATGTAGCCACCATTTTTAATAATTTATTTTTATTCATATGATTCTTCTCTTCTTTTGTTATATTTGATACAATTTTTTGAAGATTCTTATTAGCATTATATTCTTTTTTAAAAAATTCTTTTATATCTTGTTTCATTCTTGTCCACCTCCAAAATTCTTTTTTATGTCTTTTAGCATTCTATATAGCTTTGTTTTTGCTGTTGATTCCTTTATTTCAAGTTCTTCTGCAATTTCTTTAAAGCTCATTTCTAAAACAAAATATAGATAAAAGATTTTGCCAGTTAATATATTTCTTTTTATAATATATTTCCATATAGCTTCTATATTATCTCTTCTAATCATTTGTGCCTCTATATCTATCTTGGAATCTATATCAATCATTGCATTTTCATCATTTTTTTCTTGAAAAATAGATATTATTTTAAATTTGTTTTTTATATAAAAATGTTTTCTAATTTTATTTTTGGCAATACCATGTATAAAAGCATTTATATCTTTAATTTCTTTTTCATTTTTTAAAGTCTTATATAATTCTATATAAATCTCTTGAATAATATCATTTACATCTTCTAAATTAGAACATTTACATATAACATATTTTAAGGTTATGTCATATGTTTTTTGATATATTTTTTCAAATTCTTCTAATGTTTCTTGAGTACTCATATTTCTTTCTCCTTTCACTATATAAGTTCTTAAAAAACATAAAATAGTTTCATTAAAATGAAAAAAGTAAGTCAAATCTCAAACTTACTTTCTCTTTCAAATTAAATTATAATATGAACTTACTTATTATTGCAATTATCATTGATACAATTTTTAGGTGGTTCTTTAAAACTTAAATACCAACTAATTCCATTTCTATTATTCTCTATTTCACTTACACGTTCTACGAGTTCTTCATAAGTTTTTGGTGGTGAAACAATGACTGGTTGATTAGGAATCCAATTAGCTGCTGTCGAACCTTGTGCACAATCTGCCATTTGTAATGCTTGCACAACTCTGATAATTTCAGGAATAAACCTCCCTACATTCATTGGATAAATTAAAATGGTTCTAATAATTCCTTTGTCATCTATAATATAGACATTTCTGACAGTTTCAGTATTACTAATATCGCTTGAAATCATACCATATCTTCTAGCAATCTCTCCATTTCTATCTGCAATAATTGGAAAAGAAATTTTTATACCTGTTTTGCAATATATGTCATATATCCATGCCAAATGCGAAGAATTACTATCTACACTTAAGCCTAACAATTCTGCATTTAATTGTTTGAAATATGTATGTGCTTTTGTAAATGCTATCATCTCAGTTGTACAAACTGGTGTAAAATCTCCTGGGTGAGAAAACAAAATTAACCATTTTCCGTGAATAATCATTTAAAGATATTCTGCCGCATTGTTGTATTTGCCTCAAATTCTGGTGCTCGTTGTCCTATTTTTACATTTCCATTCATCATTAATTCATAATCCATAAATTTTATTCTCCTTTCATTTTTATATATTTTATGGATTATATATTATTTTGGTTCCTACTATATTTTTATCTTCTTTTATTGTTCTTACATGTTTCTAAAAAAGCTTTAAATATGTTGTTCATATTTTCATCCTTCTGGTACAAACTTTCTGGGTGAAATCTTACGCCAATATAGAAATTTTTATTAGGCGCTTCAATAACATCTGGATATCCATCTTCACAAAAAGCTACTTTATTCAATCCAGGACAATCCTTTATCGAATTTTTATGCCTTGAATTCACCATGATTTTTTCTTTTTGGACGATGGAATAAAATTTTGAATCCTTGTTAATTTTTATACTATGTACATATTCATCATAGCTATTATCATGTTTTTCCGGATTACTTATTTCAAAAATAGTACCACCTAAGCCTCTAGCGATACAATTTTGTCCTGCACATATTCCAAGTATGGGAATATTATTATCATAGCAATATTTTGCAATCCAACTTTCATAAGCTTCATTATTTCTGCCACCTTGTAATATGATTCCATCACACATATTTATCTGTTCAATAATATTTTCTTTTTCTAATTGATCTTCATATTTTTCCCAATTTCCCTCTTCATACTATATCTCTTCATTTGGAGATAAAATTCCAATAGCAATACCTCCATTATCAAATATTGCTTGTTTTAGTTCATCACGGATGAAAGAATTTATTTTAGATTGATTAACATGTATATGTTTTGCCACAATTCCTACTATTACTTTTTTATTATCTCTTTCCATATTTGTATACTCCTTTTTACTTTATTATATCTATATAAAAAATTAGATGAAAACTTATTCAATCTTTATATCTTTATTATTTTTAACATTTATATTGATAAAAATTGAAGAAATTATAGAAAGTATGAAAATTATGATAAATACTTTTTCTCCAATAAAAGAACTTATTATAGCAAGTAAAGCAAAAACTATTACTTCAGTAAAACATAAGCTCATTTGTCCTACTGCTGCTAAAAGATCATTATCTTCTTCGGACTCTTTTATAATATTTTGTATAGATGTATTTATAGAAGTTTCATACACTTTCTCAAAATTATCACTTAATGTTTTGTTAAAAGCAATGGTTACTTTGTTTTTAGCAAATAAAAATATACTCGTTATAATCACCTTTATCACTGTTACTAACGTATTTGCTTTTCCTATATTTTTATCTGTATATTTTCCTATTAAAGTTATTGTAATAATTTGTAATAATAAGGATATGATAATAATTGAAGAGAAAACTGAAAAATCCCTTACAGCTATATAGAGATATAAAGGAACAAATAATCTTTCGATAATATGGCTTGTTCTTAAAGCATATATTGTTTTATATCTGCTTTTGGTTTTGATTATATATCTCATTGATTCTTTAAATGCATTGCCCTTCTTTTCCACTTTATAATCTATTTTTCTTATAAATACATAGTGTAATAAAAAGAATATAGTAATAATCGTAAATAAAATGACATTGTTATTAGAAATCACTCCCCAAGCTACTAAACAACTAGCAAGTGCTGTTGCAATTATTTTAGATACATTTATAAAACTATTATATCTTCCTCTATGAGGTGTTTCAACATATCGACTTGATAAAGCATCTGTTGCTGGATTAGAAAGTCCCATAAGTCCCATTGCTAATATGAATATAACAATATTTCTGTATATATTTGTCGCATCTAACATCATATAAGCACTGACAATGCTAAAAATGTTGGAAATTAGTATACATTTAGCAATACCAAATCTCGAAGATATACTAACAAATAAGGGTGTACATAATCCTGTTATTCCAAATCGTAACCCGTATATTAGTAAAATAAGCCATATTGGTACACCACTTTTGTATAACATAACCGTTCCAAATGTTTCGATTAGTGCATTGGCAAAGCTATAAGACATATTTCCTAAGTACATATATTTGTATTCTGGTTTATAAAAATATTCTTTCATTTGTTACTCCTAAAATTATTTTATCCTAACTTAAAATATCATAAAAAGCATCATTCGTAAAGTCTATCCTCCTTTATCTTTTTATTTCATAAATTATCTATATATTGCAATTTTCGATTTCATACCTTATAATTTTAATAACAAAACACAATAAAATTATATATGAATACAGATAACCATGAAATAGAAATAAAATTAGATCTAAGACAAGATATAGATGCAATGGTAAAATTGCGTTTACATAGATATAATATCAAGCATTGTCAATATATGGAGGAACATTCTAGTTACACACATAATGATAAAACACATGCAAATTTTGGAATCTTTATAAATGATGAATGTTTTGGTGGTGCTGTTGGATATATTCGTTTTGGTTGGTATATGCTTACTGATTTTTGTATTTATGAAAGTTTAAGAGGTCAAGGAATAGGAAAAGAAATCATTCGACAAATAGAAGAATTTGCTAAGAAAAATAATTGTATTGGTGTTCAAATGGATACTTGGAATTTTCAAGCACCTGAATTTTATAAAAAATTAGGTTATACTGTTTGGGGAGAATTTAAAGATTGTCCTCCTGGAACAACACATTATTATTTATATAAGAAATTTATATAAATATTCATTGTTAATAACAAAACCACTCTTATTCTTGAATAAAAGTGGTTTTGTTATGCTTTGCTTTATTCATTATCTAAAATATCTGGAAATAGCTTATAAACATTAAAACCTAGCATATTATCTATGTCTTTTTTTAATTTTTGTGCTTCTTGTATATGATAAATCGTATTTTCATGTACACCTTTTCTAAGAATTAAATCAATTAATCTTTTTTCTAAAGTTAATGTTACTTTTTTACACATTAAATCACATAAGTTAATGATTTTTTCATATATTGTATATTTATGATTTTTTATAAATTCTATCCTAAATGGTATAGCCTCTGGAAATCCTCCGGCAGTACAATTAATATCATTGTTCAAATAAGAATGTGTTAAACAAATATTGGCATATTCTTCATCATATCCTAATTTTTTTATATATGTATATCCATTTATGTCATGTTCGCAAAAATCCCCTATTCCCTTTCCAATATCATGTATATATCCTAATGCTTTTGCTTTGTCTACATCTAATCCTAAGCTTTCTGCGATTTTTCCTGCTGTATTTCCTACACATATACAATGCTCTACCATCCATCCGGTATCTTTTTCTTTGTTTTTAAATTCTTTTAATATTTCTAATGCTTTTTGACTTGTTAATATCATTTTAAAAACTCCTTTTATAATTTATGATACATCCTTTATTCCAGTAGTTACTGTATTTTTACAGTTTTTTAATGCTCTAACACCTACATAGGTTTGGAATATTAGGAATGGTATACTAATTAAAAATATTAATTCATAATTATATTTAATAAGAAATCCTGCTACACAATATGCCAATCCTCTACTTACATAAGATAAAAAATGTTTTAAATTTCCAAAATGTAATTGATATTCTTTTGGAATCTCATTTGTTAATGGTGCATCTATCATAGGGCTATAAAAATCACTTAATATATCTATCCAAATAATCGCAATAAATGAAAATATGATATTTCTTGAAATCAATGCACTAACTAATACAATAATGCTTGAAATATTTGCAAATTTGATAAATTTTACTCTATTGATTTTATCGCTGTTAAATGATACCAATATACCTAGTCCATTAAATATCATTTGTAAAACAGCCCAAGATATTCCAGCTATACTTTCATCTATTCCTAAGTTTTGTGTTAATAATACCATAAAAAATCCCAATATGAGATATAGTTGAAATCTTCTTGATGCTGAATATTTTATATAATCCTTAGCACTTTTAATTTTTAAAATTTCTTTTGTTAAATTTTTTTCTTTCAAAATAATTTTTTCATTCTTAACTTTGAATAATAGAATAAAGCATATTGTAAATAATATCATACAAATAAAAATACATATTTGATATGATGTAAATTTGTATAAGTATATACCTACAAAAATACTAGCAATAATTGTTCCTATATTTGTTGCCAAATCATACAAATTATCTTTTAATCCAAAAAACACATTACTTTTCTTTATTTGTGTTAATAAGGGATACATCCATTGAATAATCAGTGTACTTATTAATAAATCCAGACAACTTAATATAATCATGATTGTCTTATCCTTTATCGCTATTATCCCTATAAATGTTATTACTCTACATAGTAAAGCAATTTGTATAGATTTTCTGATTCCATTTTTCATAACCTTGTTTCTTAACATAATTGATAAAATGGCAGCAATAATTAGTGCTATAAAAAATGCTACTCCTAAGTTTTCAATTAATAACCCTCTTTCTAGTAACCATATTGGCTTAAATATTTCCCATAAACCTAATGATAATCCTAGCATAATATATACTGAATATACTGTTATGTATTCTTTTTTCATGTTTTCCTACTTTCTTAATTTTTTATCTAATATTTATATTGTTAAAAATTTTTCAATTCTTTTTATAGATTTACGAAAATCATTTTCATCTACACAATAGATTTTAGAATCATGATTTGTATCTGTTATATAATCCATTTTTAATAATTTCTTACATATTTTTTCTCCATGCTCTGTACTTGCATCTGCCATTATTTTTATTATCGTGATGTTTCTATCTATTAGTAATTTATATAAATCAATACATCCTTTTAATAGTGTTTTTATTACACGATAGTTATTTCTATAATTTTTGTTTATTGATATTGAAGATAAATATAAGTAATATTCTTTGTTGCTCTCATATATTTCTATTTGAGAATCTATTACATCAGATTCATTCATTTTATTGTTATAAATATCATAAAAAGTTCTCTCATTCAATGGTAATATATTAACACTTGCAATTACTTCATTATTATTATTTCTAACACCTATACAAGTTAAGTTATTTTTCTTATACCACTTTAATACTTCTTCAGCTGGTGTTATATTATCATTTGGAAAGTATAAATGTTCAATATGTTCCATTATTTTAAAATCTTCTAAATTGAATTTATAATCTATTTTTAGTTCTTCCATTTTTACTGTTTCCCATCTTTTATTACTTTGTATTCTCTATTTTTTAATACTTTTACTAATTGATTGATGTCTTTTATTTTTTCTGTTGTTACAATTCCTCCTCTTGCTAAATCTTCTAAATTATATAATTTTGGAAGTGAATATTCGTAAATCTTTTCATTGTTATATAAAAAGTCTTGGTCTATTCCATATACTAGATAATCACTATCTGTTTGATGTAAGGTTATCTCTACTCCTAATAAAATATTTAATCCTAAGCTTTCTCCATATTCTTTTGCAATATCAAATCCAGTAAACACATAATCCATTTTTTGTTTCCAACTAATATTCCCTAGTCTTTCCATTTTTCCTTTACTGCAATGATCAGTAGTGACAATTGTTGAATATCCTTTTTTCTTATATGCTTCTACCATTTCTTTTACAGGAATATTTGAACAGGAACTTAATTTCCTAATTTCTTAATATCTCTAACTTTCTATTCATTTCATACAATAATAATAATTGTAACTAATATTATACTATTTTATTTCTCAAATAATTTATTTTGTTCTAGGTACATCACTAATTT